>JAXHTA010000359.1:0-4277 GCA_034190285.1 Thermodesulfobacteriota bacterium
ACACGGTATATAACTAAAGTGCCTTCGGCAATCCTGGCTGTTGGTCTTGTCCTGCTTTCTTCATTGTCCCTCACATGCGGATTTATTCTGCATACAATCGTAAAGCAGCATCGTGAATTATTTGAACTGCTACTGAATCGCTTTGATTCAGAATGACACATAGGGACCCGGTAAAAACAGTAAGACCCTGCTTGATGTTAGATGGTGAAAGCTGATACTTCGGTCCGGCATTCCTTATTCATACGCCATTACGCATAAGAGCGGATTGCATACACAAACTGAAAAGCATACCAGTTGTAGGAGGCCACAAGGCGATTATGTCATGACAAACTACATTTATCCTCAAGTTGCTGTTTTTATCTTGAACTATAATGGCGGCGCGTTTGTGCTTAATTGCCTAAAGTCCGTTTTAGACCTTCATTATCCGGGAGACAGGCTTAGAGTCCTGTTGATTGACAATGCCTCCACCGATGGATCTGTTGAACTCGTAAAGAGGCTTGATCCAGATATTCAGATTATCCAGAACCGCAATAACCTTGGGATCTGCAGGGCATACAACCTTGCGGTGGAGGCTGTAGACGCCGAAATTGTAGCCATGATTAGTCCTGACATAGAGGTTGAGCCCCGTTGGCTCGAAAAACTTGTGGTGCCTTTCGGGGCGACGGATCCTCCCGCCGCTACTGCAGGCAGGATAATGGCGTGGGATGGCGGCAGGATAGATAGTGCCGGGGCAAACGTGAGTTTTTGTGGTCTGGCGTGGCCGCGTGTCCACCCCGCAAAGATGAATGAGGATACGATCCTGGCACCTGAAAGCGGGGCCATGTGCATAAGGCGGGATACATTCTTAGAGGTTGGAGGGTTTGACGAGGATTATTTTGCATACTATGAAGACATTGACCTTGGCATGCGACTCGCCAGGGCCGGTCACAAGACCGTTCTGGTATCTGACGCCATCTCATATAATAGGGGCCAAGGGGCCTGGGGCCGGGTCAATCTTCATGAAAAGATCTTCCTTATCGAAAAAAACGCTCTTCTGACGATCTATAAGAATTACCCTGATCATCACCTTGTGAGAATCCTGCCAGCGGCCTTAATGCTGTGCATTAAGAGGGCCTCTTATGCAATGGGTCTGGGAGACCTTGATTCCAAAAAGATCGGTGCCAAACGCTCGGTTTCGTGCGCAGGGCTTGCGCATTTGGCTGCAATTGACTTTTTTTACCGTCTCCTCAAAAAGGCCTCCTCAAAGCGGGCACTGTTACAGGCTAAGGCGGTGACCCCACCGAAGTCCCTTTATGGCCTTTTTAACGGCCCGTTCCATTACAACCATGAGTTTGGCGCCCCATACAGGAATGATTTTCTGAAGGTTGCGTCTTGTTTTGGGATACATCACATTTTTTATGGGAGCAGTGACGGACCTTCCGGCTTTCAATTGAGTTCAAAAAGAAAATGGGTTGATCCAATTTCAAGGGCCTTAATCAAGGCTGTTAGAAAGATACTGAGGAAGAGCGGCATTGAACAGGCCGATCTGCTCAACAGAGATCTCGTTGATGACACAATTTCGGTGAAAGCCGGGGCTCTTCCGAGACTGTTGGCCCTCAATAAATGGATAGACCAATTCCTGACAGATATGGGGACAGGGGAACTCAATGATATTCAAAGTATTCCATTTCATGAGTATCCCGTGGCTCCGGGCAAGAGGGTGAGAATTAACTTGGATAATTCTGAAGCATCCTATGATAAGGTGCGGCACCGCCAAGAGCTGGATTCGGCGTACACGTTGAGTGTAAGGCCGCTCATAAGTATACTCATGCCGGTATATAATACCGAACCTGAGATTCTCAGAAGCAGCATTGAATCCGTTTTGGGCCAATCCTACACAAAATGGGAACTGTGTATTGTTGATGATGCATCGACCGTGGAGCATGTCAGGTCTGTCCTCGAAGAATACCAAGAGGCAGACCCTCGCATCAGGGTTAGTTTTTCAGATATAAACGAGGGCATTGCAGCCACTGGGAACAAGGCCGCAGCCATGGCGTCCGGAGAATATATCGGTGTCCTTGACCACGACGATGAGCTTGACCCCACGGCCCTGTTTGAGTATATAAGGGAAATAGATAGACACCCTGATGCGGATTGTATCTACTGCGACGAGGATAAGATTGACGAAAAAGGAAAATTTTGCGAGCCATGGTTCAAGTCTGACTGGAACCCTGACTTGGCGCTGTCCTTTAATTATGTAATGCACTTCGCATTGTATCGCAGGGGTCTTTTCGAAAGGCTTGGGGGGTTTCGGAAAGACTTTGAAGGCTCCCAGGACTATGATCTGCTGCTTCGGGTCTCTGAAAAGACCGATAGTATATATCATATCCCCAAGATCCTGTATCACTGGCGGATGGGAGGTGGGTCCATCGCTTCGGGGCCGGAGGCTAAACCTCACGTCTTTGCAAATGGCCTTGCCGCTTTGAATGAATCCTTGAAGAGACGGCGGATCGATGGGATCGCAGAAGATGCGCCTGATGCCTGGAAAGGCGTCTACAGGGTCAAGAGAGGCATTTCCACACCGGCATTGTGTTCGATTATAATCGTATCCTCCGGAAATGACATTCTATTGTCCCGTCTTCTCAAAAGCATTTTTTCCAATATCCCAAAGGGAAATTACGAGGTATTAGTCTTAAGACATTCGTCTACGGGTATTGATGGGAGTGAACTTTCAATTCGAGCCGCGGGGGACATCAATTGGGTGAAATTTGACGGCGCAAACACTATCCCCAGGGCCCTTAATATCGGGGTCTATCAGGCATCCGGTGATGTCGTCTTTTTTGTGGACGAGACAATGGAGTTGATGTCTTTCGAAAGCTACGGTTGCCTGCGGGAACATATTCAAAGACCGGAAATAGGCGCGGTGGGTGGCAAGGTATTCTATGAAAACGGTTTGGTTGAGCACGGAGGAGTTATCCTTGGCCCGTTCAGTATCTTAGGATATGCACACAGGGCTACTCCTGATGGCCCAGGGTATGTTGGGTTGAAGAACATGATCTGCAATTACAGCGCTGTGATGGGTCTTGGGATGATGACTCGAAAAGACCTGTTTATGAATGTCTGCGGGCTGGACGAAGAACTCGGGAGGGGTTACTGGGATGTGGATTACTGTCTCAAGCTCCGTGAACGGGGTTATCTTGTTACCTATACTCCTTACGCCAGACTGCTTCATCACATACGCATACCCGGCGGGCATGAAATGGTCGTGGAACCGGAGGCTGCACTTTTCAGGAGTCGATGGCAGCACATTATTGACAGGGATCCTTACTTTAATCCCAATTTTTCCAGAGGTCTTGAGGACTTCAGTTTCGGCGCAAACGAAAAAATAAGGGAGACGGCTTGATGGACCATGTCTTGACGGAAGATGCGATGATTCGCAAGCTGACGCGGGATTCAAAGAACTTTCCCTTCTCTATCGATCCGGCGCTGGCTGAATATCTTTATCAACTGGTTCGTGAAACCAACCCCTCGCTTGTGGTTGAGATCGGGTGTTATATTGGATTTTCCACCTTGCATATCTCCAAGGCCCTGAAAGAAAACAATTGCGGCAGACTTGTGTCTTTCGACATGGATGCTTCAAGAGCCCGCGATAATATCAGGCAAGCCGGTTTGTCCGACTGGGTGGAGTTTATTGAGGGCGATTCGAGTGTCATGCTGGGACAATACCTGCGCGATCTCAAGGGTGAGAAAATCGACTTCGTTTTCGTGGACGGGGATCATACGCGAAGGGGATGCGTGAGGGACTTCAATGCACTCCATGGGCAGATCGAAGAGGGTGGATACCTCCTGTTCCACGACATATGTCCGAGGATATGGGAATGGAAAGGCCCTCGGCTGGTACTTGATTACCTCGAGGCGGCAAAATCCAGACCGTCCTTTGATCAGTTCGATATTGTTGAAAGGACTGATTTAGACGATTTTGGCGCCGCAGTATGTCGCCTGATATCCTCCGGCAAGAATCCTCTGGCAGAAGGCCCATGGCATAGACAATTTCGTCTCGGAATCAACACATCCATCGTAGCGGGGTGGCTCGAAAAATTCGTTTTCAACAGGGCTTACGCGGCGATTTTTGACGGGAGACCTCCCTTCTTATGGAAGTTTGTCTATGCAGCTTTAAAGTTCTTTAAGGGCATTTCTATCAACAATCGAGCAGAGAGATTATGGGAGTTTGATTTCCCGCATCTCAAAGGGAGGATCATTCCGAATTCTATTGACTTCAGTTGGAAAGACTCTCCACT
>JAXHTA010000036.1:0-14551 GCA_034190285.1 Thermodesulfobacteriota bacterium
TCATTGGTGGCCTTGTAGCATTTGGCGCACCCGATGCAACTTGTGTCCTGGATATTCTGACAGTAGATAATGCCGATGTTCTTTGTTGCCATCTGTTCCTCCTAATTATTATTAGTTTGGTATCTGCGCGTAACCAGGGGTATTTCATGAAGGTGAATAAGCATTTCACGTAGTCAGGCTGAAGCTGTTTAGACTGAAGGCTGAAGGGACCAGAAGAACATGATTGCTATTCTTTAGCGAAAATATCTAATTACTGCACTAAACATATCTTTAAAATGTGCTTTTTATCTTCTAAATTCTATATATGGCATTAAATCAAGACCGTATGTCAAGGGAATTCTGGTCTCTGCGAAAAAGATTGTCGAAAAAGTCCGGATTGGGCACCTTCACTTGGGCTCTGTAAACCCTTCCACAAGAATATTGTGTGAAGAATGGGTCTGAATTTCTTGGTTTTCATCTTATTCTCCTAATGATAATCCGTAATTTCAACATCCTATGCATCGCAATCGCTCCATCTTAAACAAATTTGCCATGTACCTTGAGGCGTGTTCTAATGTTACGGTGCTCTGTCTCTCTAATTATGGTTATGATTCAAAAGGCCGGGACTGTTTGATTATGCCAGTTTTGAGATGGAGCCAACACGCTTTCAAAAGTAATTGATATCAGGATGTTTTTCTATTTACAGACCTCTTCACCTTCAGTCATCCATCCCATATTTCTTATGGTTGTTTTGTCCTTGACTCATAAAGATAATTCTTATATATCTCTTCCATCCTGGCCGGGGGCTCGGGCAGGCCCCCATAGATTAGTGAAGCTGAAACGTCTGATTTATTGGTGCTGGCCGAGGCTGCAATGGTGCTTGAGGGTCACATGTCAACATATCCCGAGGATATCCGGATGGAGGGGCCGTTTTTCTGAAAGTTCTTATCTCAATACGCCTTCGAATCGCACTGTTCTGTGGAATATATTCAAACATGCTGCTTCACAGGGGGTAAAAATCTGTGGGAAGCGATTCCGGGGGCTGCTCCCCATTAGCTTAGAGCGAGTTCAAAGCAGGCGTATCTAAGAAAGGGAACAGATGGCCTTGCGATTTGGGTGCTGGTTTGTCTCCCTCCATGGACCAACATGTAACTTCGGTCGACGACGATATGAATATCCATGATCCGGATGCGTCTTCGCGTGCGATTTGCTGTTGAGAGAAGCCGGCCATGGATGCTGTAACTGCCCTTTCGGAACACTTGGCTCGGTTCTAGATCTGAGCGTTCCTCTTTCCAAATTAGGATACATGAAAATGTGGACATGGAAGCTCGGCCAGGGTTCAGGCCGGAGAGCAGGAGCCGATTGCTCAAAGGTGGGGATAGGGCTTCCAAGGGGAGTTGGTGTGTGTAAGATTAACGTAAAGGAGGCATTATTATGAAAGAGGCATACGATGTGATTGTGGTTGGCGGCGGTATCAACGGTTTGGCCGCGGCCGGCTACATGGCAAAATGCGGTCTGGATGTCGCTGTATTTGAGGCACGCAATGAGGTGGGAACCAACTGTGACACCGAAGAGGTCGGTCCGCCCGGTGTCAGATTCAACCTCCATGCGTCCGGCATATGTACTTTGAGTTCTCCTGCTTACGAAGAGTTGGAACTGGAGCGGTTCGGGATCGAGATGGTCGGGGGTGACTGGGGCCAGTTCAAGCCATTTAGAGATGGAACTGCCGTTGTTTTTCATGGTTCTGACATGAAGAAAACCTGCGAGAGCCTTGCCTTGATCAACAAGAAGGACGCGGAAACATTTCGTGTTCTGGCCAACTATATGGAGGACAAGATTTCCGAATTCTGGCATGAAATGCTTTACGTTAACCCGAATCCAAAATCCTTTTTTCGGCTGGGTGAAATTATCAGCGGAATGCCGGGAGTCCCTCCCAACTGGGCGGATATGACGGCATATCACTTAGCCGATATACTGTTTGAGTCCGACAAAATAAAAACTTTCCTCTATGACGCGATGATCCAGTTCGGTATGCTTCCCTGGCTAAAGTCCGTAGGGTCCATGGGCCTTGTATTATTCATGTTTTATGGTCCTGCTCCGAACGGTTTCACGTGCCGGGGGGGCAGCCACCTGCTGCCCCATTCGCTGTACAGATCTCTGCTGCATTACGGAGGCGAGGTGTACCAGGCCTGTCCGGTAGTCAAGATCATTGTTGAAAACGGCGAAGCAAAGGGGATAGTCCTCGGTGAAGAATCTGTCTATTCAGACAGGAAAATAATGGCCAAGAAAGCAGTCATTAGCAACCTGACGCCTGTGCCCACTTTCAAGTGGCTGGTAGGAGAGGAAAATCTTCCGCCGGAGGTGAACATGGCGGTCAGCATGTACGATTACGAAGCAGAGGTGCTTATAACGAATTACTGGGTTCTGAATGAGCCGCTCAAATTCAATATGTATGAATGGACCACCAAGAACCTGGACCCCGCCTTTGAAAAAGAAGCCTATGACTTTAATTTCGGGATGGAGGATCCCGGTGACTACACCCGTTTGCTCCATTGTCTAGCCAGGGGCGAGCTGCCTGACCCTCCGATTGTCACCGGCGGTTGCTTCTGTTTTACAAACATAGACCCCACTCAGGCCCCACCGGGAATGCATACCGTTATGACCTGGACGGAAGCTCCTTATAATATCAGGCGCTGGGGTGACCGAAAACTCAACGGACCGGAATCATGGGATGACATCCGAGAAGAATACGGTGACAGGATAGAAGACCTGCTTGCCGAGTATGCGCCGAATATTAAGACAGCCAGCGTGTACAGGTATATTCATACACCCCTTGACATCGCCAGGAGAAATGCGAGCATGATATCCGGCACGTGGAGCGGCGGACCTGCCTGGGTTCACCAGTTTTATCATAACCGGCCGTTTCCCGGCTGCGGAGCGCCGCGCTCCCCGATTAAGAATTTGTATATTACAGAGTGTTCTTTCGTGCGCAGCACTCTCTTAACCGGTGGTTACAATGCCGCCTCCGCGCTTGCCGAGGATTTGGGTATTCGGAACCAACCCTGGTGGAACGTCCGGGCTGTTGAGCCGTATCAGAGATGGTGTGAAAGGCATGGTCGCACATGGCGAATGAAATTCTAAGATTTTCCAAAAAATTGTAATGGAGGCGACAATGGAACAATACGATGCGATTATCATTGGTGGAGGTCATAACGGCCTGCTAACGGGAGCTTATCTGGCCAAAGCAGGTGCCAAAGTACTCGTCATTGAACGCCGCTGGGAGACCGGCGGAGCGGTCATGACCGATGAACAGTCCGGCTGCCGGTTCAATACCCATGCTTGCTATATGATGATGATGGACAAAGCGCCGGTCTACGAGGACCTGGAGCTTGACCAATACGGTTGTACCTTTATTAGTCCGCAACCTGCGCTTGCCTTTTTGACCAAGGACGACAAAGCCTTATGTCTTTATAACGATCCTGCTAAGACAGCCGAATCCATCGCCAGGTTTTCCGCTTCAGATGCCGAGAAATTTAAGGAAATCTATCGAGAATTCACAACTTTAGTGGATGAATGCATAGTTCCTCAGACCTACCGGTCAACCATAGCGCCCCTTGAGATGGTCTATCTCTTAAACGAGCAAGAAATTGGTAAGAATCTAATGGAACTGTCTGAAAAGACACCGGCTGAGATTATCAACGACTGCGGTTTTGAATCAGAACTTGTAAAAGCCGCCCTGCTCTATTTGACCACTATGTGGGGAATCAACCCGAATGTATCAGGAGTTGGCTATTTAGTGCCCTTATATATTGTGCGGATGCTCAACGCGGCTTTAATCCGCGGTGGCAGCCACCGTCTTCCCTCGTCCCTTTACAAATCATTCATTGCTAATAATGGTATGGTTGAAGATACGCTGGAAGTGAACAAGATAATTATGGAAGGTGATAAGGCTGTTGGCGTTACTACGACGAATGGAATGGAGTTCAGGGCAAAGTGTATTATTAGCACGGTGGATCCCCCACAGACCTTCAATCGTTTTGTCGGCGAGGAAACATTGAATAAGGTCGTCCCCGGCTTTGCCGATACCATCAAAGGATGGGAATGGGAAGATGTCAGCCATTACGTTCTTCACATGATATTGGACAAGCTGCCCGAATTTAAGGCCTCTGTTTTCGACGCTGACGTCACCAATGCCTTTATTCAGGTCATGGGCGTTGAAACGATGCAGGATGTGCTTGACAAATTTAAGGCGGCGTCCAATGGCGAACTTCCCATGTGGGCTCATCTAACGAACTTCACGAAATTTGATCTCTCCCAAAAACCATCAATACTTCCAAGGTTTATGCCGGAGAGCCAAGCCCCCTGCAGGACCATGCAGACCTATCGGATTGAAAATATCGCTCCCTTTACCCCCAAAGCCGGTGACTGGGACGCCTTGAAAGACCAATATGGTGGTCAGTTGCGGGAGATGCTCGAAGGGTATGCGCCGAACCTTTCCCAGGCCAAGACAATTCGGAGTTATCCGTATCCTCCGTCCTATATTGCTCAGAAGTTCTTGAATATGGAAAAGGGCTCCATCAAGCATGGAGAATATATAAGCACCCAGATGGGGTATTTCAGGCCAAACGATCTGTGCTCTCGATATAAGACCCCCATTTCAGGTCTGTATATTGCCGGCGCCAGCGTGTATCCCGGAGGGATGGTGCTGTTGGCAAATGGCTATTGCGCAGCCAAGGTGGTTGCGGAAGATCTGGGCATTACTCAGTGGTGGAGCGTTCCTGCAAGCATTCAAGGGGCTATTGAAAAAGGCTTGGCAGTTTAGCGCCTTATTGCAGTAGACTGTACTGTAACGAACATTCGGATTTCACATACCTGAAAAAGGAATTTCGTTCAAACATGAATTGATGGAGGAGTCGGGGTATGCGGATGTGGTCGAGGGGACTTGGGAGGCAGAACCTGGGGATAGATTTTAAGGATATTAGAGTAATGACTCTCGCTGAAGCGCTGGATTTTATGGCGGATGAAGCGAGGGAGCCCCTTTTGAAAGAACTTGAAAGTAAAAAAGTCATTACACTCAGCGGCAAAATGCTCCCGCCTACCGGCTGGGAGTTTGTCATCACAATGGGCTTCAAAGATCTCTTCACAGTAGCTCGAAAATTCATTCACTGGAAAATCATCAAAGTGTTTTTTTGATATCACTTACTGAAGACAAATTTCCTCCAAGAGAGGTTAGAGCAGAGAAGTCATTTGCTGTGGTACGTTGAGCAATAAAGCGCTAAACAAATGATAGGAATTTCAAGCTTCCAGAATCTCTCAAACACTTGGGGCTTTGGGATCAGAAAACCAGGCCGCTGCCCAAAGCCCCCACAACTTCACTGATTATCCATTAGATCATTCGTAATACTCTTTGGCCCTTTGAAAAACACGTAATCTGGTCAAAGCGCCTTGTTTTCAAAAGGCTACATTATTACCGTATTCTTAATCTGTACGCATCATAAGGTGGCCTTGTGACTTGCCCTTGGTCTCAACTAAACCACCCTATACAAAAAGCTCCCGCAACCATGATGGCGGTGCCAAACAGGCGCTCACCGATATCTTCTTCCTTGAACCACCACGCACCGTAAAGAATGCCAATCAGAACACTGGTACGCTTAAGAGACATCATATAAGCCGCCTGTACCTGTGAAATTGCCAGCGTATGGCTTAAGATCATGGTTGCGTGGGTGGCACCAAGAATCACACCTTTCAGCGGAGTTTTAAAAAAACATCTGATCCTGACCTCCGGCATTAACGGCATGAGAGAGAGCATCAGGACTGTAAGTGCCGTGAAGTATGTAACAGCAAAAAAGTATGGATTCGAATGTAATATGCCTATCTTGCCAATTACAGCCGTAACAGAATAAATACAGGACACCAATAGCATAAGTCTAGAACCGGGATCCTGAATAACTGCCCTTAGAGGGGCAAGAAAGCCGACTCTTATCTGCGTTAGGTTCAGACAATATGATCCAATAACAATGAGAACTATGCCAAGCGTCCCGGAAGAAGTCAACTGCTCGCCGAGAAGAATCCAACCCGTCAAGATGATAAGGGCTGGGGTAAAAGTAAGAAGGGGCAGTGTCAGTGAGAGGGGGGACACCTTTATCGCCTTCATGTAACAATACAAGGCAAGAAACTCAAGGGGTAACCCCAACGTTAAAGCGGCATAGTATACGCGGTCTGGCTTTACAAAAGGGACAAAAAAAAAGAGATCATAACCCAAGGCAGCATATAGACCAAACGGATCGTACCCATTTCATATGGCGACAAAGCGCCAAAGAAACGCTTCGTTAAAGCATCGGCAGTTGCGACACTGAACGCTGACAACAATGAGAGGAAGAACCATAACATGAAAAATAACACCCTCACGCCCTAATGAATTTGAGGTAAGAACTTAGCCTTTTTAAAACAAGAGGCTCTCCGTTCCAAGCCTCACCTTTTGTCTTTTATTATCTTGGTTCACAAGGATACTTCTTGTGGTAAGACCTCTTTAATTCGGCTTTGGCTATTTTGCCTAAAGATGTCTTGGGAAGTTCACCCAGGAATTCTACTGATCTTGGCTTCTTGTAACCCGCTAATCTATCCCTGCAGAAGTCAATAATTTCTTCTTCTTCAACCTTGTCTTTATATTGCGATTTCAGGCTGACGACAGCCTTTACTGCTTCTCCCCATTCTTCGTCCGGTACCCCGATCACAGCCACTTCTTCGACAGCTGGATGCTGACAGATGATTTCCTCTACCTCCCTGCCTGATACGTTTTCTCCTCCACTTATGATAATATCTTTCTTCCTATCGACGACGAACACGAAGCCATCGTCGTCCCTGTACCCAATATCGCCGCTGTAGAGCCACCCGTTCTTGAATGTTTCTGCTGTTTCTTGCGGCATTTTAAAATATCCCAGGGCAATATTTTCCCCTCTTGCGGTTATTTCCCCAGTCTTACCTGGAGGAACCTCATTAGCAAGCTCATCCACAATCCTCACTTCAACGCCAATGCCATCCCTACCAACGGAACCTAGTTTTTCGGCCAAAGGGCCATCAAGAACATGCTCCTTACATGGAAAAGACAATAACAGGCCGTTAGCTTCTGTGCATCCTAAAGCTGTATAAAAGCGATGAGCGCCCAGAACCCGCATAGACTCCTTAAGTTGCCCAACGGATATAGGTGCCCCGCCGTACATTACAAGTCGAAGACTACTGAGATCATACCCTGCTAGATTGGGGTGCGAGACAATACGCTGCAACATTGTTGGAACCAGATTGAGAAAGGTAACTTTTTCTCTCTCCACCGCCTGCAGCACATTCTCTACATCGAAGCGGGGAAGCAATATTACCAGTGCACCGCGATAGAAATGGGTTATGATGGGCCAGAGTCCACCGTTATGATACATGGGCATAACCAGCAGATTTATATCCTCTGGCACAATTCGAAGCTCAATGGTCATAGTGTTCGTATTCGCCATAATATTGCGTTGAGATGCAACGACTCCCTTTGGATCGCCAGTGGACCCGCTTGTATACATGATCATCATAAGATCGTCTATATTTACGTCTTGTTCAGGTTCTTCGTCCGAGGCATCCGAAAGGAGGGTCTCATAAGAGTTCACATGCTTATCACCTTCCCCGGTTGAGACTATGAATCTCACATTAGGGGTACTTTTTCTGATTCTTCCTGCTGTACACTCGAGGTCATCATGATATAAAAATGCAGAAGCATCTGAATGATTTACAATGTATGAAGCCTCCTCAGAGGAAAGCCGAGTATTTAATGGGACAATTACGAGTCCTGCTTTTGCAGTAGCAAAGTATGCTTCAACGAATTGGTGACAATTATCGGCCATCACAGCCATCTTATCACCTTTTTTTAGCCCTAGGTTTAGCAGTGCATTGCTCAGTTGATTAACTCGTCTATTGATCTCACCGTAGGTAAACCTCTCCTCCCCGTCGATCAGCCCAATTTTCATCCGACAAGTCCTTGCATTCCATTTTAAAATGTCGCCTACTAGCATTAAGATAAAAACTCCTTCTGGCTGTTACAGCCTAAAAACTAAATTGGTTCAAAGAAAAGGCTTTGAACGTATTGAGCTTATCGGGTAAATATCGTGAACATTGGGGGAATCTTGCGGAATGGTTGGTTCAAAAGCGGCATTCGATTGGATAACACCTGATCAATCTCAAGAATTTAGCTTTTTGAAATAAGACGCTTTGACCAGCTTACATTTGTTTCAAAGGGCTGAAGTGTTACAATCCATCTTTATTTGTATATCCCATATTGGCGGAGAACCCTTGGGTTGAGCTTCTACATCAAGCAGAGTATAACATCCTGGACAAAAGTACTCATAATAGGTGCACATTTCGGGCCTGGTTGGTCTTCTACCAGGTATGTCACTAGGATCCTTCTCCGCTCTAGGCACATGCAACTTGTAGTTCTCTGTGGCGTCACATATCTCTTGATTGCACTTGCGGCACCTTATCTTCTTATTCTTATCAATATCCAGATAATAATGTATTCTCATTTTTTCTCCTTCCAGATATTGCTTCTCATTTTCCTGTCGGCAATTATTTCATCCCGGCGAGCCCTGGTAGCTTCCGCATCCACCTTCATTATATTCGGCTCAATTATCACGCCGTAAACCTTTTCCGCCATCTCGAGGGAGTGCCATCTGTTTTTTACATCGTTTAAAACTTTTTCAGGCTCTCTATCCAGAGGGTCTCCCATTCCGCCGCCACCATGGGCCCCATCAAAAGCAAAGATATCTCCGTCCTTGATCGGGTGTGTAGCCACCATGGAAGGGTATGACTTGACATCACCAGAAAGACTGAGCAGTTCATCAACATTGTCTGGCTTGGGAAGTCCTTTGGTCATATTTTCCTTTATCTTTGTGTCCCTTGCTATCACAGGAAAGAAGCTGGAGCAGGGATAAGCGCCGCACAGACCAAGTGTAGTTGACACTTCCTTGCCCTGCCCTATCCAACCCAACTCAAGGTAAGGAGTACTGTGATGGGCCATAATCGCATAGGATATGCCGGTTCCTCCGCGAAACCTGCCAGGACCTCCGGTATCTATCCCTTCCCTTCGCCAAGGATATATAAAGGGATTTGTCAGCTCACTCATCTCAACATCTGTGATGCAGGATTCCACTGTCATCATGGCTGCGCCGGTATCCACGCCGTCCCGATCGATTCCAGCACCAATCCCGCTGGCCCATGCATCGCCAAACACCGAACCCGTAAGGTGACCGTGCTGTGTATAGCCTCCATAGAGGGGCGCTACAAGATTGCACCCCATCCAATGGGAGTTTATGTCACCCCAGTATTTTTCATTGGTAAAATACATCCTTGCTATCAGACCGCCTATGGCCGAAGAAATAACTGTCCCTGGGGTTGGGGGGCACATACCGCACGGGCTCATCCATTTTGCATTCACCAATGAACCTTCCGGCAGTGTTACTTCAAGGGGTTTCCACACCCCATAGTTCCAGGGGGCCTCCCAGAATAACTGGCTGCCGATAGCCACAAATATATTACCTATGGTACCAGCTGCCATACAGTTCACCGGACCCTCGTTCTCCTCAGAAGAGCCGGTAAAATCCAACTTCAGCTTGTCCCCTTCCTTGATCATTGCGATAGAAATCTTCCATAATCTCTCAAGACCGGAACCACCACTGTCACCATAAATGGTGCAACGCCAGGTCCCGTCAGCAAGGTCCCTGAGCTTGGCCCTCGCCAGTTTCTCGGAATATTCGATATTCCTCTCCATCACAGATAAGATCTTCCCTGTGCCGTATTGGTCCATCAGCTTGAGCAGACGCTCCTTGCCCACATTGAGAGAGGCGATCTTGGCGTGCATATCCAGCATATAATAACCGGGGTCCCTGGACGATCTTAATACACAGTTTAAAGATGCCCGATTGAGGTGACCCTTCTCCTGTATCTTTATACCCTGCACTCTATACCCCTCGTGAAGCAACGAACGGGAACTTGGCGGCATCCCGCCAGGCTCTATGGCACCGGTTTCAGCAGTATGCGTCAACGCCCCCAGCCACGCCACCAGCTTGCCTTCACGAAAAACCGGTGTCCCGAGCCACTGGTCACAGGCATGTATCCCACCAACGCCCGGATCATTATACATGAATATATCACCGTCATTTATTCCGGGATGCTCCGACTGAATATCCAGTATTTCCCCTACAAAACCCTGGGTCCCTATCATATGCAGCAGAAGCCCACAGGCAAGCAAAGTACCCAAACCCTCGGCATTATAAAGGGCATAGAGGGCCTCGCCCCCTTCGGCGACAACAGGGGAGCCTGATATCCGCAATATGGCTTGTCTGGCCTCATTCACGACGGAATATAGCCTGTAAGACAGAATCTCATACTCGACATCACTTACTTCGACATCTTTTCTCATCCGCCTTGCCTGTTCCAATATCTGCTCTTTATTCGCCACCTTTACTCCCCTTTGTGTCCAGTTGTCTTTTCATTCAAGTTCCACCACCACTTGCCCGTACTCGTTCATCATAGCTGATAGATCGGGTGGGATGACCAATGTAGTGGTCGCCGCCTCTATTATACTGGGACCTTTGATGGTGTTTCCGGGCATCATTGCCTGAAAATCATATATACCTGTGGAATGAAAGTCGCCGAACTTCTCCCAGTAGACATTCCTCTTGCCTTTCAACGCCTTTGAGCCGTCTGCCGACCCGAGCGGCCTGGAGGCAGGTGGCGCCGCCGGAGACAAGATGGTAGCCGTAACGGATTGAGCCATTATCTCCATGCCTGCCTCCACAAACGCCGCCCCTTCTCCGTACAGTCTCGTATAGTATTCTATGAACCGCCGCTGGATATCATCAATATCAGCGGCTACATAATCGTTCACCGGCACATCTATCGACTCCATGTTAACCTGGCGGGCAAACTTCATGGATATACTCCGACTCAGCATTACATCTTCTCTTCTGAATCCGATAAGTTCCATTTCCGCCAAGGCCTTTTTATCCAGATCCTGATAAGCGGAAGTCAAACGCTTGGCGATATCTTCATTGTCGCCCGGTAATCGGGCATACATGCTGAAATTAAAGATGCGCTGAATGTCCGAGGTAGCAATACCGTATGCGGAAAACACCGCAGACTCAGGAAACATATATATGGACTTGATTGATAGAGGGGCGGAATAGAAAGCGGCGTGAGCAGGACCACCTCCTCCAAAGGCAAACACGACAAAATCCCTGGGATCATACCCCCTGCGAGTGACCATTAATCTCAAGAGATCGGTCATATGCTCATTCTGGATAGTAAAAATGGCGCGGGCTGTTTCGATTAACCCCCAGCCCATCTCTTCCCCGAGTTTCCTTATCGCGTCCTCGGCCGCCTCCTTGTCCAACTTGAGCTTCCCGCCAAGAAAATAGTCGGGGTTAAAATACCCAAGCACCAAATCAGCATCAGTGACTGTTGGGTCTTTGCCGCCTCTTCCGTAGCTTACAGGCCCGGGCAAGGAGCCCGCGCTGACCGGACCAACCTTGAACAACCCGGCAGCATCAATCCAGGCTACTGTTCCGCCTCCTGCTCCGATGGAGATTACCTCGATTGTGGGAATTGAAATCCTGTAGCGCATAATAGGTGGTTCCCTGGCCGCGATGGGCTTACCTTCCGCCACTAGACTTACATCAAAGCTGGTCCCGCCCACATCGGTGGTTACAACGTTATCCAGCCCGAGATAACTCCCCATCAGCCTGCTTCCTACTACTCCTCCCGCTGGTCCGGAGTTAATAGTACCTATGGGCATCATGGATTCGGCAGGCATGACCCCACCCCAGACTTGCATGGTCAATAACTCGTGCCTGTAGCCTCTTCCTTTCAATGCGTTCTTCAGGTTGCGGTACCATTTTATCATCGGCGGGCCTACATAGGCATCAATAACCACAGTATTGGTTCTTCCATATTCTCTGATCGTAGGGGCTATACGAGAAGAGATGTTACAAAATACTTCAGGTGCCCTTTCATGGATAATTTTCTCAATCTCCTGTTCATGTGAGGGATTCAGAAATCCCCACAGCAGGCACACCCCTATGGCCTCCACACCGTGGGCCTTTAATTCATCAACCGCCTCTTCCACCTGCCTGCGATTCAGAGGTATAGCCACCTTGCCGAAACAATCTATACGTTCGGTGACACCGTATATCAGTTCCTTGGGAATCACGGGCTCGGGCTTGCGGCATGTTGCCTGATGACGTATTTCATCCGGGCTAAGCCCGTCTATTCTGCCAACTGCCCGCTGCACATAAATGGTATCCTCAAATCCTTCTGTTGTTATTAACCCAGCCCTGGCTCCATCACGATTTATTAATATGTTGGTTCCTACGGTAGTACCCTGATTCACCGCACGGGTCTTATCCAGCAACCGTTCGAGCGTAAGACCCAGATGACTTGCAGCATCTGCAATTGCGCCGAGCACTCCTTCCTCCAGGATTCCCGGGGTCGTTTCCGCCTTGCCAATAGTAACATTCCCTGTTTCATCAAGAACCACACAATCAGTAAATGTCCCTCCCGTGTCTACCCCAATCACATATATTTCCTTGTCAGCCATCTGCTATCTTCCCCCTGTTGAGGTAGTCCTATACTACCACACTCTTGGAATATCAGACAGACCCAATATCTCCCTGGCCTCAGCCGGTGTTGCGATGGGGCGACCAAGCTCATTGGCAATTCTTACCGCCCTTTCCACAAATTGGAGATTACTCTCGGCGAGCTCTCCCTTCCTGTAATATACGTTGTCTTCAAAGCCAACCCTCAGATGCCCCCCGAGTAACATGGAAAATGTAGTTGCGGGCACCTGCCTTGAACCAATTGCAGTAATATTAAAAACCGAATCAGGCGGCAGATTGTCAACAAGATACATGAAGTGCTTATGGGAGTAATTCAACGCCCCCACGGCAACCGCCCCCATAAAAACAAAGTTGGAGTAATAGGGTTTCTCTAACAGCCCTTTTTCTATAAGCCCGCGCACACTATTCAGCATACCCAGATTATAGACCTCCATCTCCGGCTTTATGTTCTTCTCCAGACAGATTTTTGATACCCTTTCAAGTTCTCTTGGAGTGTTGGAAAACAATACCTCCTGTCCTTGCCACTCGCCAACCATCGTCCCCATATTAAGAGAACACATTTCAGGCTCCGCATTCAACGAATTCATCCTTTGCTCAAACGTCATGCCAGGACCACCGCCGGTAGTATTTTGAATAATCACGTCCGGGCACTTTTCGCGTATGCGACAATTGATGTCTTTAAAGACCTCCCAGTCGCTGGACGGTCTGCCGTCTTTCCCCCTTGCATGGACATGGATGATAGATGCGCCGGCATTCCAGCATTCGTAGGCCGATTGTGCTATTTCATCCGGCTGTTCCGGCAAGGCGGGATTAGCCTCCTTGCCGTGGAACCCACCTGTTGGAGCTACTGTAATGATCAGTTTTTCCATCTCTAATTTTCTCTCCTTGTACTCCTTAGTGTGAAAAAAGCACCACGCTTTTCGTTGGTGCAATACCTAAAACGGCCGACCTTCCCAGGTCTTCTTCAGACCGAAATCGTCGGACATAACCTTGTAACAATTATAGCCCTGGGCGCTATTGGCAATTGCAAAAGGATGCCAACCTGTACCGGTGCAATACAGACCCTCTATCCCGGGGACACGATTCCCGGCAAGCTCAGGAATAGGCCGGAACTTTCCCGTTTGAGCCGGTATGTTGTCTACACCGGCCGTCCAGTTCCCGCCGGGAGCATAGTTTCTGGCAAACCTTTCCGTATAATAGGGCGTAACAGGTACATAACCCGCTACCGAATCCCAGGTGATATTAGGGGCATATCGATTTATGATCCTGATCACCTCTTCGGCATGTTCTTTTTCCTTCTCCTTCCATTCCTTGTCAGAAAGCGCTGTGGCGGGAAGGCAATACTGCTCCGTCAGAATCTTAAATCCGACATCGGGAGGTCCCAGACATTGGTCGAATTCTCCCGAATCACTCACCCCCATATAGGAGACTGCAAGATTCATCTCCGTCGGCCAAATGCCGGCCATCCTCAGGCTAGTCTCCTTCTTCAAGGCATGTGCGTCAAAAGCCGATGTCCCTCCCAAGGCCATCCATGAACAATCGTCTGCAGCAGGTTCAAAATCCGAACACTTCCAACGAGGCCTTTCGGTAAAGGCCCATTGGTACCACATAGCGTAAGACCAGTCCCTCTCGATGTACTTCACCTTTCTAGCGATAAGGGGGTCGAGTTTTTCCGGGCCGATAAGATCAAAGACGAGCTGACGTGGATCTACGTCGGTCATAACCGCAACCTTTGCCTTAACCTCGGTACCATCAGCAAGTCTGATACCTTTGGCCCTTCCATTTTCGATCAGGATTTTGTCGACCTTTTTGTTGGTCCATGCCTCACCACCATTTTCGT
Organism: Thermodesulfobacteriota bacterium; assembly: GCA_034190285.1. Classification (GTDB taxonomy): domain Bacteria; phylum Desulfobacterota; class DSM-4660; order Desulfatiglandales; family Desulfatiglandaceae; genus JAXHTA01. The sequence continues at coordinate 14,464 of JAXHTA010000036.1, forward strand.
ATATCACCCTGTGGGCCGCATGAGTGAGAGAATGGGTACCGCCTACTATATAGCCGTGGTAGGGGAGCCAGGTATACTGTGATATCAG
>JAXHTA010000360.1:0-4274 GCA_034190285.1 Thermodesulfobacteriota bacterium
CTGAAATCCCGTCTGCGCACATTAGAAAGGTCTTTTTTCTGTCTTGCTATTTCCCTGAGCGTATGTCGAACCGAGATATCTTTAAACGTATCACCCAGACTGTAACGTCGTGTGCCTTGATTTCTCTCGCTAACCCGCTCCTTACCATGGTCAATCATGCCTCTGAGTTCCTTACCCCTGCCGCCCTTCGGTACTATGTCTTCAAGCAATGCATCCAGAGCCTTGGCAGTCAGCGTAAAGCCTTTCCCCGGTGTCATAGCTCTGAGTACCCCCTGTTCTTCAAGGTCATCAATGAGTACTCTCAGGCCATAGAAATCCTTTTTTGGCGAGCTTAACGCCTTTCGCTCAACTAACGGCTTCGCATGGTAATACGTATACATCTGGTCGAACTTTATCGCTTTTTCCCACTGCTTGTCCTGGGCGTCCATGAACTCCATCAGGGTCTCTGCCAGTCCTGTACCCGACATCCGGGATTGTGGCCCAGAGACAGCCTTCAGCATCTTCCTGAACCTGTCCTTTTCTCGTTTATATTCGTTCTCGGTTATCTCTCCCCGTGCCAGCTTCCGCTCAAGTTCTTCCAAGAAGCGATCTATGGCCTGTCTAATAGCCGACTGCTGTTCTTCTGAAAAACGATCGGGTTTACGGTACTCCGCCTGGTTATGTTGGTGGTCCATATCATGCACAACAGCTACCTTTGTCTCTTGACCGTCTTTTTGGGCCTGCCCTCGAGAAAAACCCGCGGTCTCAAGCTCTTCGAGACCCTTTATAACGTCCTCTGAAGACAACGAATGCATTTTATCTGGCAGCGCTTCCACGGGTTTGGGATTTGAGAACCGGATACCGTAAAGGACTTCCTTGACAATGTCAGCTACAATGGATGTAGTGGACTGTTGGCCCCCTTTTCTTGTTTCTATCCGGGGGGGCAATGTGATTAAGGCAGCCTTTTCGATACTTCTTCGCGTCAACCCGCCCTTTATTTCCTCGAAACCCTGAGCCACTTCCTTAAAAGCGATAGTCCCCCTGACGCTCGGGCCATGCACTATATCGGGATGGTTTCGAGTTCGACCAGTAATGGCCGTGACAAGCTCATCGACCTCGTCCTCGACCGGCTGTTCATTTGTCTGGGTATTAGATATTATCTCAAGTTCACTCCGGAAAAGGTCTTGGGCTGATGTTGTCTCAGGGATGCGACCCTGTGCATAGTCGATTAGCTCGGAAGAGTGCCTGCCTATCATTGCCATAGACCCAGCAGGGAGATCGCGTCTGGCAGGCAGGAATATTTCGTCCGTAATTCCTTTAATCAGTGCGTCTATCAATTCCTGTAAGATTACATAATGCTGGAAGTCAACTACTGCGAAAAGCCTTGTCTTTCTTTTAAGGCCGCTGATAATAGAACCAGTTTCCAGGAGCCTACTGGCAATATACTTTATTTCTTCTATTAGTTTTTCGGTTATATCACCATCAATGGTATTGCTCATGCTGGCTCTAATTCGGTCAGTTGTCTCTATTCCCTGTTCAAGACAGGTCGTTTTTTCCAGGGCTTCATCAAGAGCACGATAGGCTCCCGCCAGCTTGGCCTTTCGCTTATTCCTGGCCGGATAATCCTCTCCTACCAGCAACCCCTGTGAAGGCCCTGATATCGATGGCATCCCAACCGGTATCAGGGGTATTTTGGACAGCCAGCACTTCACAACTGCAGTCTGGTTCACGCTCCCGGGGTAAAATGTCTCGACGCCGTAGGATTCTCCGCCATCTCTGGTCATGATCTCGCCATACATGGGTAGCCCAAGGGCGCAAGGCATTCCGAATGCGTAGAGCATTTCGGAACTCAACCCTAAAGATGACGTGTCGATGGCCACGATATCGGGCTTAACCTCATCCAGAATCCTTTCGAGATACTTGCTGACATTCCGACCATACGGGGGCAGCGCTGCTATCAAAAGGTCCACATCCCATATGAGAGTGCCATCGTGTCCGTACCCTTCAAATAACTCTTTGAGTAATGACTTAAGATTATTATCGGCATTACCAAAAAGATCTGACCCTTCTGGTAAGTCTACCGGGATATCGAATGATGTTACACTGTCTCCGGGAGGGTTACCCAGTGCTTGACGCAGGAAAGGGACGAATGGAGACACATCTCCACCACTTAAGACAGCCCTTCTTATATCGTTGATAGTGATTCCCATATTGATCGTAAACCTATAACCCTAAACCAACTCCCACCTCCGGGGAGAGGGGACTGTATCCGCATCCTTTTGTTCAACAGGACATCGCGGTAGGAAGTATCATCGGAAGGAAGAGATCAGTTGTCAAGTGTCTTGGCTTCATCAATCAGCATGATAGGAATGTCATCTTTGATCTCGTATAATAATCTGCAACTATCGCAAATAAGCCCATCACCCTTATCGTTTAAATAAATGTCTCCCTTGCACTTGGGGCATGCTAAGATATCCAACAAATCTTTACTTATAGTCATTATGACTCCTTGGTTTTGTCATTTTCCATTACAGTACTCCTGACAGCTTCGAAAGCCCTCTCCACTGTAATACTTTTCATACAGGTCATGTGTTCGCACCTTCTCTTAAAGCATGGACTGCACTCTACGTCAGAGCTGACCACTCTATGGCCGTAACCATAGGGACCGGTCCGCCGTGGAGCAGTAGGGCCAAACAGGGCGACTACCGGGCATCCGGCGGCGGCGGCAATATGCATCGGGCCGGTATCAGTGCTGACAAGGGCCCTGCACCTGGCGTATAAGCAAGCCAGTTCCTTTAAGTTGGTTCGACCCGCGAGGTTCACGGACGTCTTAGTCATCATCCTTGAGATGTCTTCAACAGTATCCCTATCTCGCTCACTCCCTGTAAAAATAATATCACACGACAAATCATTTCCGATCCTGTCTGCCAGGGCTGCGAAGCGCTCAGACTCCCAGAGCTTTGTTTTCCATCTGGCTACAGGGTTAATGGCAACAATGTGGCCTTGTCCAAGCTCATCGCCGTTCAACAGTCGGTCAATCAATCTCCGGTCAGATTCAAAGACCGGGATATCTCCTTTCCATCGTGACGGTTCGCACTCGAGGTATTCCGCGAGCTTAAGGTAACGGTCAATCGCATGTTGTTCATAGTCCACAAGAACAGGACGTTCATTCAAGAAGAGCCTGCCTCCTTCCCTGGTACCGCTCATGCCTATCTTCCTCTTCCCCCTGGAAATACCGGTTAGGACACCACTTTTGAGCAGGCCTTGGAGGTCTATAACCAGATCATACTTGCATACCCTTATCTTTCTTAAGAATCGCGCAGCCTCCTTGAAGACCTCTGGATAAGCCTTGCCCTTGGCAAGACTCCTTTGCCAGGATCTTCTTCGAGAGACTATTACCCGATCAATGGCAGGGTGTCCCTCTATGATCTCTGCGGCCCCTTCTTCTACGAGCCAGTCAATTTGGGCACAGGGGAAATTCCTTCTGAGCACTTCGAGAAAGGGGAGCGAGTGAACAACGTCTCCTATGGCGCTCAGTTTTACAATAAGGATGCTATCAGGTGATTGCATGTCTTACCAAGCCTGCGAAACTCGCCTCATCCCCTGAGACCCGGTGAGGGAATCAATGAGGTCCTTGCCCAAATGACCGGATTCAAGGGAGCTAAAGGGAAGCGCATGCGGATTTCCAGACCCATACCCTATAAAGCCGGAGTCCCTTTCAGCCCTGACCGATGCAGGCCTTGATTATCCTGAAAAAGTCCTCTTTCTGACCCGGCAGGATGGCAAACTTGACGCACAGATAAGCAAGATCAGGACACACCGGTGAGAGAGAAGCCATCCTTATCCAGTCTTTTTCTGTCGTTAGCAGATATTGGGCGCCGGATCTCTCCTTCATTTGAATCAATTCCCGGATATCATCCTGCCTGAACTGGTAGTGATCTTTGAATCCCCTGAAAGAGACAATGTCCGCTCCCAATCTTATCAGAGTATTCCTGAAGGCCTCCGGTCTGGCTATGCCTGCAAAGGCCGCTACACGTCTTCCCTTAAGAAGCGCAGGCTTACGGACCTCATCCGAATGGGGGAAAACAATACTGTCAGGCAAGTGATCCGCACAAAAAACTGGAATCCCGGGAAATTCCTCTTTCAGAAAGCCCAAAATCCTGTCACCTGAGCCATTTGTGCTAAACCGTGTAAGGATTGACGCATCCGCCCTGGCCAGTTGACCCGCCGATTCTCTTAGAGGTCCCCGAGGCAAGAGGTGACCATTTCCAAAGGGATCGGTGGCATCGATCAAC
>JAXHTA010000361.1:0-4259 GCA_034190285.1 Thermodesulfobacteriota bacterium
GGCCGATCCCTTCGATCTGGTATTCTATGGGATCCTCAATGGTAATGATATTGATGTCTGTCGTATTGATCGTGGAAAGGGCGCCGTACAGGGTGGTAGTTTTTCCGCTTCCTGTTGGACCCGTAACCAGGATGATACCGTGCGCGGACCGAATAATTCTGTCAAACGTCTTTAGTTGGTTTTCCGGCATGCCGAGGTCTGAAACGTTAAGCAGGACCTTGGTCTTGTCAAGCAACCGCAGGACAACCCGTTCGCCAAATGCCGTGGGAATAGTCGAAACGCGAATATCTACGTTTTTTTCCGCTATCCTTATCATCATCCGGCCATCCTGGGGGAGCCTTTTTTCCGCTATGTTCATGCCGGCCATGATCTTGATGCGAGATATCAGTGTTGACTGAATATGCTTGGGTGGGGAGAGCCTGTCATAGAGAATTCCGTCCACTCGATACCGAATCTTGACCCTGTTTTGAGTAGGTTCAATATGGATGTCACTAGCGCGGTCTTTCACTGCCTGGGACATCATCAGGTTGACCAGCTTGATTATTGGTGCATCACTTGTGTCTTCAAGGAGGTCGCCGATCTCTTCAATTTCAGATATGATCAGGTCGGTGTCCAGCTCGCGCATATCCTGAATGACCTGTTCGGCGGAATCGCGGCTCATGTCATAGGCTAGATTCATTGCAGAGACAATGGCCGAATGAGGCGCAAGAACTACCTTTGTCGCGTCCAGCCCCAAAATGAGGCGCAGGTCATCCAGCGTTTGGAACAGCAGGGGGTCATTTATGGCGATAACGGCGGAACCAGCGGTAATGACCGGAACCATCTTGTGTCTCTTTAGAAACTGGATAGAGACCTTTTCGGTGAATTCGGACTTGAGGTCGTCTGTAGGCAGGTCTGCTGCGTATGACAGGCCAAACTGTATTCCGAGGGCCTTTAGCAGATCAGCCTCTGAAATGGTGTTCTTCCGGAGTAAGGTTTCTCCGATCCGGCCCCCTTTTTCTTCCTGGGTCTTCAACGCATCAGAAAGGTCCTTTGCCGAAAGCCCGGAAACCTCTGATAGTATTTCGCCAATTAATTTCACGTGCGGGATCTGTAATCTTAATTTGTACCTTGTTTTTCGTACATCTTGATAGCGTCTTCCTTTATCATATCAATCTGTTCCTTTTTTTCTTTATAGACATCTTCCGCCTCGGTCGGGTTTTCAACGATATGGGGTGTCAGAAAGATAAAGAGGTTTGTCTTATCCCGAGAACTCGAAACCGACCGAAAAAACCAGCCAAGCAAAGGAACGCCCCCTAGGCATGGCACACGATAAGTGCCGGCATCCAATGTCTCGTCAATTAGACCGCCTATGACCACTGTATTGCTGTCTTTGATAATGACGGTGGTGTTAGCAACTCGTCTCAAAGTGGTGGGAAGGCCGATTACCTCTTGATCAACCACCTGTGAGACCTCCTGGGAAATCTTCAGGCGGACAAGCCTCTCCTGATTGATTTGCGGGGTAATAGTGAGGGTGACGCCAACATCCTTAAACTCATAATTGCTGTAGTCTATACCGGTTTCAGAGGTGTCCTGCCTGGTGAGATAGGGAATGTTCTTTCCAACCTGGATCTCCGCCTCTTCATTATCGGTTGTCATAATCTGAGGAGTCGAAAGGATATGGACGTCGGAATCAGTCTGGTAGGCACGGATTACCGCCCCTATGCTTGGGAATGTAACATCGCCGATTGTAATGCCCTCCCCCAGAACGCCCACTGAAAACCCGGTGGGTAGACCTACCGTACCTGTTGTCGGATCAACAGATGGGAATATACTCTTGGACAGGGTAGAGCCTCCAAAGGCCCCAATTTCCCTGTCGTCGTAACTGCCGATATCGTCTGCGGCCTGCCACTCTACCCCCAGATCAAATGTCTTCGTCACGCTTACTTCCATGAGAAGAGCCTCAATGTAAACCATTCGCCGAGGAATATCTAGCTTCTTGATCACGTCTTCAAGGACGAGATAGTCGTCTTTTTCCGCGGTGATTACCAGAGAATTCGTTGCCTTGTCCGGCACTATATGGACATCCCTGGAGATAACAGGGGCCTTTCCCTTTTCTGCCTGTTCAGTCTTTTTCGAGGGAAGGGTTGCCAGGACATCGGCCATGTCCTCGGCATTGGCATTCTGGAGATAGTAGACGTGGATGTTTCCCCCACCTCTGGGGATTTTCCTATCCAAAAGCCCTATGAGTCTTTCGACCTTGAGCGTATCATTTTCGCTGGCAAAGACTATCAGAGAATTGGTCCTTTCATCAGGTACGATCTTGATCAGAGGCCCGGTGTAGGCACCTTTTCTAGGCGTAGGAATCCTCGATTTAAAAAGCGTGTTCAGCGATTTGGACAAGGTGGAGGCAGCGGCATGTTCAAGAGAAACCAGGGATATCTCTTCACCAATGCCTTCCACATCAATTTCCTCAATAATTCGAAGGAATCGCCTTATGTTGGAAGACACATCCGTAACAATCAGCATTCCTGTCGGCGGGTATGAGACAATCACACTGCTTTTGGATATTAGGGGAGTAAATAGCTTTTTTAGCTCATCGGGATTGGCATATTGGAGGGGTACTATTTGGGTGATCACTTTGTCTTCAGGGCTAACTGACTCCTCCCGGAGCCGTGTTTCAACACTTTTTGAACGGGCCTTGAGCGCTGGTACGATTTTCGTAATACTTCCCGCAGGCACGGTGGTATAGCCATGCACCTCAAGTACCGATTCAAAGACCCTGTATGCCTCTGTTACTGTAATCCTTGTGGGGGAGATAATCGTAACTTTTCCCCTGACGCCCTCATCTATAACGAAATTCCTGCCGGTCAGTTCGCTAATGAACTTAATGAAAATCGCGATATCCACGTTGTCGAAATCTATGGTTACACGGCTGTCCTTGGGGGCTTGTTCTCCGGCCTCCGACTCATCCCGGAACTCTGAGGCGTCCCGTACCGCCGTCTCTTCCGTGTGAGCGGACCGGTTTTGATCCCCGGCCCCGGGAGGCGGCTTGATCCGGGTGGGCCTCTCGACCACCTGGCCGGCCACAGGGGTTACGCCCTCCTCCCCTGCAATCCGGGCCCCCTGGACACACGTGTTACCCGCAAGGAGCCACAGCCCCGGACAGAGTAAGCAGAATATGAATCTTATCATCTGGTCTATCACCTTGTTTCTCCACCTTTAAGAAGCGCTTCAAAATCAGGAACTCCGGCCAGACTCTTCAGATCAGTATCCCTCCGGGCCCAGTCTATGACCGACCGGTCAAGGGAGACAGCCTTTTTCAGAAAGGCAAGACTCTGCCCGGTCTTGCCCTCAAGGGCATACAGGCAGGCCAGATTATAGCAGGGGTCCACATTGCCGGGCTTCAGCCGGATGGCCTTTTCAAAGCTGTCCCGGGCAGCCACATATTCCTTTTCACAAATATATATAACCCCCAGGTTGTTCAGTGCTTCTGTGTGGCCCGGGTCGATCCTGAGGGTCTCACGGTAGAGCCGTCCGGCGTCCTGGAGGTCCCCTTTTTCATGAAGAGATCTGGCCTTGCCGTAAAATCTCTCAGCATCTGCAACAGATTTCAGCTGTTGAGCCGCTACGTGCTCTTTTTGGCCGTATTCAGGTTTTGTCCTGGTCTGTGGAGACCTGGAATCCAACCATGAATAGGCCACAAAAGCAAATAAAATGAGGATAAGAAGAATGAAAATCAAAATCATTGCCTTGCGAGTGACCAGCCCGGGGGTTACTCGCTGCACAACGAGGCTCCCTCCGTATTCTTGATAGCGAGAGTCCCTTTCTTTCTGGGCCTTTTTCAGGGCTTCATGGATGTAGCTCATGTAGTTCGAATCTTCTCAATATTTTTTCTGGCTCGTGACTACTCAGGTGGATAGGCCGTAGGCGTCTAGGCCGAAGCCTGGCAAACGGAAACTAGCAGCCATTAGCCTAGTAACTTCTCAAAAAGCCCGGGTATATCCTCCTATCCAAGGGCCATGTGGATCTCTTTTTTAAAGGCCGCAAAGTTTTGCCTCATTTTATAGAACGGCGGTGTTGCCATAAAATTCATCCGAGGGCAGCCCCACCCATAGGAAGCCCTCTCAATAAGCGGCCGCCCTTTCCGCCTGTACTAAGGTAGTATTTAACTTGATAATTCCCTGTAGCTCGCTGCAGGGTCACCACTAAATTCCCTCTCCACCTTTCAGGGGGAGAGGGATAGGGTGAGGGGGTTCAAATAAAGTATTTTCCATTTT
>JAXHTA010000362.1:0-4237 GCA_034190285.1 Thermodesulfobacteriota bacterium
TGTGGAGGCTGTCTTATGGGACTGTCTATCGCTTTATTTCGCGGCTAACTGCCGTTTGACGAAATGAGGATGAAAAGTTTATGCGGCTTTGCCAAAAGAAACCCTCTCGGCTCCCCAGCCAGCTTACATTTGTTTCAAATGGCTCTTAAGAAACTGTAAGAATCTTTACGGTTTCTTTCATGTATAACCCTGAAGCGCAACATCGTGGTCTTTTGCTGAAGTGTTACGAGAACACAAGAATGATTTCAATAGATATCATTATAGTCAATTATAACAGCACGGACCACCTCCTGCGGTGCCTGAGGTCTGTTTTTGACGATCTGAATGGAGCGGCGGCAAAGATTTTTGTACAGGATAATGCCTCCGAAGATAACGTAGATCGGCTGAATGAAATCTTTCCCACGGTCCGACTCTGCAACAACGGTCACAACATCGGGTTTTCAAAGGCTGTTAACAAGGCCCTGAAGATTTCCACTGCTGAATATGTTCTCGTCTTGAATCCAGATACATATTTGTTCGGCGGGTTTTTTGAACCTGTCGTCGGGTATATGGATAGGCATCCCGATGTGGGAATTCTGGGGCCTCGGATTCTCAACAGTGACGGGTCTCTCCAGGGATCGGCCAGATCCCATCCATCGGCGCTTACGGCATTTTTCGGACGTTCTTCGGTGCTCAGCAAATGGTTTCCCTCAAATCGAGTTACACGTTCTAATCTGCTCACTAGCAGGTCCGACGGGGTAAACCCCATGGAGGCGGATTGGGTTTCAGGTGCCTGTATGCTTGTCAGGAGAGAGGCAGTGAAAGATGTGGGTCTCATGGATGAACGGTTTTTCATGTACTGGGAGGACGCCGATTGGTGTAGGCGTATGCGGGCCAAAGGATGGAAGGTGGTTTATTTTCCCCGGATATCCATTGTTCATTATGTTGGGGCCAGCAGTGAGAAGTTCCTATTCAGGCCCATACTGGAATTTCACAAAAGCAGCTATCGGCTTTTTGATAAATACAACAAGCCTTCCCTCTGGTTTTTGAAGCCTCTGGTCATTGCTGGCCTTTCCATTCGCATTCCATTCGTCTTGGCCGTAAACAGGATTCGTGTGTGGTCTGGGAGGTAACTTCTCAAAAAGTCCGTGTATATCCTCCTATCCAAGGGCCATGTGGGTCTCTTTTTTAAAGGCCGCAAAGTTTTGCCGCATTTCATAGAACGGCGGTGTTGCCATGAAATTCATCCGAGGGCAGCCCCATAGGAAGCCCTGCCAATAAGCGGCCGCCCTTTCCGCCTGTACTGAGGTAGTATTTAATTAGCCAGGGGGCGTTGAACGTGCGGCGTAAGAATTTATGTTGCGGACTTTAAAAAAGAGATCCACATGGCCCTTTTGTATTCCCGGTCTTTTTGAGAACTTACTCTGGAGACACTAACCACCTGATTCCAAAATTAAAATGAATGAACGACGGCCTGGTTATAGGCACTGATCCTATTCCTAAAATCTACGTCTTTTGCCCGCGGGTTCTTTGCTCAAAATGAAACTGACCCTTTATAAGTATATCTTTGATGAGATATGGCCCACTTTTTTTGTGAGCCTGTTTGTTTGTATCTTTATTGTTATAGCCACGAAGATGCTATCTGTTACCGAATTGATAGTATCCCAAGGGGTCCACGTATCAAAGGTCGTCCGGATGATTCTGTATCTACTGCCCGACGTCATAGCATTCACTCTGCCAGCAGCCAGCCTCATAGCCGTTGTGGTGGCCTTTTTGCGCTTGTCTGTTGACAACGAGATCATCGCCCTGAAGTCGTCCGGTATCAGTCTTTATCAGATGTTACCGCCAGTGATAGCGTTATCTTTTTCAGGTTTTTTGATTGCCGCTGCAATAAGCGTTATAGCAGTGCCATGGGGTAACAGGTCTTTTAAGAATCTGATCTTCCAGATCGTTGAGTCAAGGGCCGACCTGGGGATAAAGGAGCACGTTTTCTGCGAGCCCTTTGACAAGGTGGTATTCTATGTGAACAGTTTTTCCAGTCAGGATAGGACAATGAAGGACGTCTTTGTGGTGGACAGGCGCGATAAGGAGGTGACAAATTCAATCGTTGCCGAAGAGGGGCAGATTCTGATGCATCCTCAAGAAAAGATTATTACGCTTCGTTTCATGAGGGGCACGATTTTTGTGGTCGAAAAGAACCTGCAATCGGCCAGAACCATAGGGTTTGACGCATATGATTTAAACATAGGCCTAAAAGACATTATGGCCGCCCTTGCATCGAGGAGAAAGCGGCCTAAGGAGATGACGGTGGGTGAATTGGTCGGACAACTGAAAATGATGCCAAAAAAGGAAACGAGATATAATGAGATGATGATGGAACTCCTAGAGAAAGGTTCTATACCGTTGGCGGTATTCTTGATGGGAATCATTGGGGTTCCATTGGGTGCGCAGATGAGGGCTGGCGGACGCTCCACCGGGATTGGAGTGAGTATGATTGTCTTTCTCATCTATTATATGTGCCTCGCGGGGACGAAGAACGTCTGTGAGACTGGGGCGCTGTCTCCTGTGATCGGCGTTTGGATTCCCGACCTATTTCTAATCGGGTCATGTGCCTATCTCCTCAGACGCGCTTCCAACGAACGATCCATCAGTTTGTTATCTCATTTCCTCCCTAAGCCGCAGGGGTTTTAACCGTGGAGTATTCCCACTCTTTCTTTCACTTCGCTCTCTCACAAAACCGGCGGAGTTCTGGCAGGGCAGTGAAAATAATAAAGGAGAATTTCCTGAGCCTTTGATGATGGGGATTCTGGCAAGATATCTCTGTAAAGAGTTTTTCAGGCTGCTGATGCTCTGTCTGATCATCTTTGTATCAATATATTTGATTATCGATTTTCTCCAGAAGATTGATAACTTTATTGAGGCCCAAGCACCCAATAGCGCGATGTTGAGCTATTTCCTTTACAAGGTCCCTTATATAACCGTACAGATGGTGCCTGTGGCGGCCCTTATAGCCGTCATCGTCATGTTTTCTTTCATGAAAAAGAACAATGAGATAACGGCCCTTAAGTGCAGCGGTATGAGCGTTTTTGAACTCTCCCTCCCTGTTCTATCTGCATCAATTGCCTTGGCAGTCGCCGTTTTTCTTGTTTCTGAGCTGGTTGTTCCGTATACCAGCTCGAAAAGCGAGACCGTTTGGAACAGGGAAGTCAAGAAGAGGGATCAAGGACGATTTTATGGTCGAGACCATATCTGGTACAGAGGGGGCAACTCTATCTATTGGATTAGACACTTCGACGGTCGGGAAATGGTCATGGAGGCCCCTGCATTTTATTTCTTCGACGATTCTTTTCGTCTAGTCAGAAGAATTCAGGCCAGGAGGGCGGTTTGGGCGGGAGACAGGTGGAGGGTTGAAGAAGGGATCATTCAGGCGGCCGGGGCGGGCGGTGTTTATGATCTCAACAGGTTTAAGGAAATAAACCTGATGCTGCCTGAAGGGCCCGAGGCCTTCCTCAAGCCCGTCAAACGGCCGGAAGAGATGAGCTACTGGCAGCTGAAGCGATTTACGGAGCTAATTCGGCTTGAAGGTTACGATGCCACAAGATATAGAGTGGATATGAACATAAAGTTGGCCTTTCCTTTGATTAGTTTTATAATGGTTCTTGTTGGAATCCCGATTGTCTTGGGACTAAAAAGAGGAGGGACCCCTTTAGCTGTGTCCTTTGGGATAGGCACCTGTTTCCTCTATTTAGTCAATCTTGGCCTTGCACGGTCACTTGGGCTTTCCGGCGTGTTGCCGGCGGATTTTTCGGCCTGGTTGGCGAACCTTATTTTCCTGCTATTAGGAATCTATCTGATGATGCACCTGGAGACCTGAACAGCGCAGATGCGGATAAAGGGATGAGTCAAATGCCGTTATACTACTACCTTTCTTTTTTCGCTGCGAGTTTTGTGCTTTCGTTGCTCTTGACGCCGCTTGTTAGGAGACTTGCCATCGCCGTGGGCCGGACGGCCTTGCCGAAGGATAATCGATGGCACCGAAAGGAGACGGCCCTGTTAGGGGGTGTAAGCATCTTTGTTACCATGACGGTGGTCTGGCTCGTGGCCTCTGGATTCGGAGGTTGGTCTGTGTATGGCCGGCCTTATCTCCCCATGATGTTGTGTGCGGGAGCAATATTCGGGTTGGGTCTGGCGGATGATATTCTCAACATGGACCCACAGCATAAACTGGCGGGGCAGATAATAATTGCCTCTGTACTGA
>JAXHTA010000363.1:0-4222 GCA_034190285.1 Thermodesulfobacteriota bacterium
GGGTATCAAAATGGAAAATACTTTATTTGAACCCCCTCACCCTATCCCTCTCCCCCTGAAAGGTGGAGAGGGAATTTCGTGGTGACCCTGCAGCGAGCTACAGGGAATTATCAAGTTAAATGCTCAAAGGCCTTCCCCAATGATTCGCCTCTCTCTTGTACAAGGTTTCTTTTTGTTATTGCGCAAAATCAATATTAGTTCTTGCTTCAAAGAAGGGCCAAAAGACGGAGCAATACTTCGGTCTTCCCGTTAACAGGCCTCTTCCTCCGGTCTTTAAAACGCTTGATGCGGCGGTACAGGCCTCTTCCATATGCTCCATGTTCGGCGGTTTTGCGCAACAGATCTATTGAAGGATACCCTTTAATTAGGCAATGCATGGCATCGTTGAACCGCACGCCCGTGTTTTTTGCGATTGAACGCAGGTATCCGGAAAGCTCATGGGCCAGCGCCTCAAGGGGCGGAAGGGCGGGCAAGAATCTCTGCTCAAGGTCGAACGTAATCATTCGGTTCTTGTAAAGAAGGATATGCCCGACGGTCGCATGAATTTGGACCAATGAAGGCTCGGAAAGCTCCATGAAACGAAGATGGCGCCGGCCGAGTTCAGCACCGAAACGGGTCAAGACCTGTTCTTTTTCATTCCAGGGTAATCTGTTATCCCTGAGTACTTCAGAGAGGAGGCGGCCCGGACAGTATTCAAGCCATAAGGCGGGGGGATCAATGCCCTCCGGGATGGGGTAATCGAAATTTTGGGGTACGTCAAAACCCTCACGGGTCCACATGGCCAGGTTTTCTCGTTCGGTTTGGAATCGGATACGGACGTTTGTCCCCATCTTTTTTTGGAATATCTTAGCCGTAACCGGTTCAATATGCTCTTTCCATAAAGGCCACCGACGTCTGTAAAGCTTCAAGATAAAGGTTTCATCTCCTTTATCCACCTTCAGCAGAAGGTTGCCCTTTCCGTCTGCTCCCTGACCCTGGAGGACGGTCATACCAGGGCGCTTTTTTATTGCGGCTGGATTCATGTCTTATATATTTTCTCAAGCACCGCCTTCGCCACATTATATTTGCTTGTAGGTTTCTTTGCACGCTTTCGAAAATGTCGATCGAGTGAACGGGCATATCTTAGGGCCGGGTTGGGATGGTTGAAGAAATAGTCACAGGCCCTGATAAGACGCTCCTTATTAGGGTATCCTGAAATCGTTTCATCCAAAAACCTATTTCTAAGTCCCGGAGGAAGACTCTTGTTTGCATTCCAGATGTACTGGATTATCTCGTGAGAGACATACTCCTGCACACTAGACGGGAAGCGGTATACCATTTCAAAATCAAACCAGACAAAGGCATCGTCCATGACCATGACATGCCCTGTATCACCGTTTTCATGGACCAATCGAGGTTCACGTTTTGAAATGGCCATATCATGGCGGCGACTCCACTCTTTGAGAAATCGAGAGTAGGTCTCAAAACGCTCATCCAAAGGTCTGGACGTGTCTCGCATATAATCGATAAGGACCGGGGCTGACACGTATTCGAGCACCACATAAGCCCCCGGCACACACCCCGGGGCATCTACTACCACGTCTTCATATATGTCAAAGACTCGGAAGCCATGGCCGCGCCACAGGGCGATGCATTCCTTTTCGATTCTGCATCGCGTCCCGGCCATGTATGATGTTTGGCCGGCATAGAGTACGTTTCCAAGACTCTTTCTGATGCGGCCCCAAAAGCCGCGACTACCCAGATAGACTTTGAGTACGGCCCATCCATCCCGATACGGTATCTTGTAAAGATAGTTCCCGTTCTGGAGTAGCAGGTAGGGGTTAAGATCATTGAATGTAAGGATCTCTTGCATGTCCCGCAAGTCTATAACCTGTACTGTAAGCGAAGGACACAGGAAGTATCACGTCCCTGGAAGTCGAAAACTTCAGGGTCCTGGTCGGCTATGGTACGGACGACCTCTGCGGTGACCCTGACATTTCCGGTGGGGTGCCAGTTTACAGCTGCCGTAAATGCCCTGAATTCCTGTGACGAAAGGGTGTAATCCGTCAAATTGAATTCAAAAAAGTCTCTGTCAATGTCCGCGTTGGAATATCGGACCGCAACTTCCAGAGCACCGAAGTCGCGGGCGTCTTGTCTTGTCCCGAAGGGTTTCGCGGGGAGATCCTTTCGCCTTTCTCTCCGGCGAAAAGGGCGGGAATCATAGTGTTCACCCGTGACCATCCAGGAAAAAGCTACCTCCCAGGCCGTGATTTGGTCTTCGAGGTCTTCTTCCCCCCCTTCGGTCTTAAGGTCAAACAGGCTTCCCTGTACCTTCTCAGCGTAAATCCGGAAGGGTCCGGCGTCTATGCCAAAACAGAAATGGAAAAACCTGCTTGAATCGGCATCCAGACGCCGGGTGTTAAAGAGCTTATTTCTTAAAGGGTTAGCCACATCCAAATGCCCGTCAAAGGAAGGTGTATAGGAACATGCTCCGCCCATGAATATCCCTGAGATTACAGGTATATTACAGCCCAGACCATTGAACGATCCGTCGGCGTTTCTAAAAGGATAGACAACAACTCGAGCCGATACCTGTGGGTCATCGCGCTTCTGCCCAAACAGGTCAAACCCCTCTCCCGCAGCGACGGTAAGATCATATGAAAAAAGCCCTTCCCTGATCTCGCCGTCCATACGAACGCCGAGGTCCGTCCTCCCGTCAAGAAATGACGGAAAAGCGTACCCCACAAATGGGATCCTCGCCTCGCCGATACTGTATTCAACCCCAAGAGGAATCTTTATGAGCCCTGTTGTCACACGCAGCCATCTCTTGGCCTCGTGAGAAAACCAGGCCTCGTCAAGGCCGTATCTCGTGTCCACACCTTTAAGATCCCCTGCCAATCGCCATGTCTCTTTCGGGCACAAAGAGCCGTCCAGGACAACGAGGGCACGGTCCAGCCTGAAACCGCTGTGACGCGCATTCCTGGAATCGTAGTTCAGAAAGTCAAGGGCTATCAGGCCGCCAAGATGGATCCGAGGGTATCCTTGGGGGCCTTCTCTTACGACTCCTTCAGTAATACTTGCCTCCAAACCGGTAAAAAACTCCTCTGCCTGAATGACCGCAGATGCGTATCTGACACCTGCCATCGCAGAAAAAACCGTAACCCCCACAAAAAAAATCGCTGCTCGTCTAATCATAGCGATATTTCTTCTCACTCCGATCTATCCAGTTTTCAAAAAACCTACAATTCCTTGCTCCTTTTCTTCTGAAAATACCTGATTATGCTTCGAATATGAGTTATTATCATAGGGTGCAAAACGGATCTGCGTTCTCTCTCAAGATAGTGAACAACCTCGGCCTCCGGAATGTATAAGATTTTCATCCCCTCTTGTTTTGCCCTGAGACAAAGGTCTACATCTTCGTACAAATAAAAGAAGCCCTCGTCAAAGCCGTTAAGTTCCTGGAAGGCACTACGACGCACGATCAGGCAAGCACCATACATCCAATCCACTTCCCTGCGATCGTTGTGGTCCCATTCTTCCAGTGTATATTCCTTTACATAACGGCTGTTGGGAAAATATTCACGGAGAAAAGTACCTTCAATTACAATATTGAGAAGCGACGGAAAAGGTCGACACGACAGTTGCAGACGGCCATCCCCATAAAGAAGCCTGGGCCCGCCGATGGCAACTTCAGGATGCCTGTCCATAACTTCAACCAAGGTCTTTAGCGAACCAGGATGGACACAGGTGTCCACGTCCAGGAAAACCACGTAGCGGCCCCTGGCCAGGGACAATATCTGATTTCTTGCCGGCGCGACACCCCTATTTTCGTTATTCTTGATTACACTCACGTCTGGGTACTCTTTTGACAACATCTCCAGAGTTCCGTCTACAGAGGCATTGTCCACCACCCATATTTCCGATTCCAGATCGTCGTAACCGGATTTGAGAGAATCCAGACAGCCCTTTAACAATGCCTTTGAGTTCCAGGTGATTATATCAATTGTCAGGTCCATGGATTTCATTTCTCCGAGCCTAAGGTAAGTTCTCAAAAAGTCCGGGAATACAAAAGGGCCATGTGGGTCTCTTTGTTAAAGGCCGCAACATAAATCCTTACGCCGCACGTTCAACGCCCCCTGGCTAAAATGAACTACCCCGCAGCAAGCTACGGGGTATCAAAATGGAAAATACTTTATTTGAACCCCCTCACCCTATCCCTCTCCCCCTGAAAGGTGGAGAGGGA
>JAXHTA010000364.1:0-4221 GCA_034190285.1 Thermodesulfobacteriota bacterium
AATCCCAAATAGATGCTCCCGTAGCACTCCATCACATCATCACTCGGGGAATTGAGTTCAGAAAGCTCTTTACCGATGATTTAGATCGCAATAACTTTCTTGAGCATATGGAGGAAAAACTGGAAATATATGGAGCGCCCTTAACTCCCACTGTTAGTCGAACAGAATTCTTAGAATCTGAAGGGCCAATGTCCACTGTCCGCAAAATCATCAAGGAGGGATATAGGTTATGAGGAAATTGAAGATCGATGTTTTTGTCTTTTTCTTGATTTTTCTGACTGGCGCGGTCGCTTTTGCCGTGGTTCATAAGATGATGAGCGTTCAGGTGAAAAACGGCCAGATCCGCACGTCGCCCACATTTCTCAGCAAGATCGTCGCCCGGGTTTCTTACGGCGACCAGGTGGGAGTGAGCGAAGAGAAGGGAGAATGGTTCAAGGTGGCCGTTACAGGAAGTAGGAAAGCTGGGTGGATGCATTCTACGTCCCTCTCCCCAAAGAGAATCGTGCTGAAGCCCGGGGCTGAAGATGTCCGACAGGCGGCGGACAGTGATGAAATTGCCTTGGCGGGCAAGGGGTTCAGCCAACAGGTGGAAAACGAGTTCAGGCAAAGAAATCCGAATATTGATTTCACCTGGGTGGATAAGATGGAAAAGATGACTGCAACTCAGGCTCAGATTCAAAAATTCGTCAAGGATGGCGGCCTGTTCCTGGAAGGAGGTGGAATATGAAAACGTACAATGGGAGGCGCTTCTTCCTGAAAACCA
Source organism: Thermodesulfobacteriota bacterium (assembly GCA_034190285.1). Taxonomy (GTDB): domain Bacteria; phylum Desulfobacterota; class DSM-4660; order Desulfatiglandales; family Desulfatiglandaceae; genus JAXHTA01. The sequence continues at coordinate 764 of JAXHTA010000364.1, forward strand.
GCGAACGGGTGTGCCACGGGCTGTTGGCCCTATTGTTGACGGTGGTCCTTGGTTATGGCTGTGAGACCCTGGATTCGGTCACTAGCCTGGGAAAGACCTTTGCTGTTCAGTCCGGTGTCGTTACCGACTCCCAGGCCCAATCCATTATTGAAAGCGGCAAGGCCGTGGCCAAGACATTTGAGGATTTTACGCCCGAACAGGAATACTATATCGGCCGGACCGTCGGTGCCATGGTACTGTCCCGGTACGAGCCCTATAGAAATAAACGCGCCAACATATATCTGAATGTGCTGGGCCAGACCCTGGCCAGGGCCTCGGATCTGCCCGAGACCTTCGGCGGCTATCATTTCCTGATCCAGGATTCCGATGAGATCAATGCCTTTGCAGCGCCAGGGGGACTAATCTTCGTTACCCGTGGGATGCTACGGTGCTGTACTACGGAAGATTCAGTAGCCGCCGTGCTAGCCCATGAAATCGGACATGTTCAGCACAAACACGGCCTTCAGGCCATCAAAAAATCCAGGATTACATCGGCCTTGACCACCATTGGCGCCGAGGGAGCTAAGCAGTTGGGTGGAGAAAATCTGGCCAGGATCACTCAGACATTTGAAAACGCCATCTCCGATATTACCCAAACCCTTATCAATAACGGTTACTCTAGGTCCTTTGAGGCTCAGGCCGATGCGGCGGCTATAATGATTATGGAGCGCGCCGGATATGAACCCAACGCCCTGATGGCGATGCTCCATGTCATGAAAGGAAAGCTCAAACCGGGAGGGATTGATTTCGCCAAGACCCATCCCTCCCCAGAAAGACGCATCACCTGGATTAGAAAAAGGATTGGTCAATTCAAAAGCGTAAAGCCCCATACAATCCGACAGTCCCGGTTTTCGAATGCCCTTGGGGGGATATAGTCCGAGGGCATGTGCTTTGTTTGGCGCAAGAAATAAGTTCATCAAGGCCGTTCAGTCGGCTTTCCCGGGGCGGTTTTGGCACAGGAGATCTGGTCCATTGGCCTGATGGCGGAGACATGTGATTGGAGCGTCTCTTCGGAGGCTGCAATAGCCGGCATGGACATTGATTGTCCACGGGCCACCGCTCCCATACCAGAAGGGGATAAAAGAGGACAGACAGAAATGAGGTGATCGAGATTTGTGAAAGCCAAGGAATTGAAATTTGATGAGGGGAAAAGTGTTTTAGAACATCTCGACCTTTCAAAGGCGAGACGGCCGAACCAGGAACAGACAAGGGTTAATGTCGATTTCCCTCTCTGGATGATTCAGTCCTTAAACAAAGCAGCCAAACGTTTTGGCGTTCCGCGGCAGTTGATTATTAAAATCTGGCTTGCTGAAGGCTTAAATGAATCCGCTTCCGTATAGTATCCGAACCTGCCGTTCCAAATTGCCCGGGAACCCACAGCGGCCTTCTGCCATCTCTGCCTAAGCCTGAACCCCGCTTATAGCCCAGGGGGCATGCCCCGAGCTGTGGCTTTTATCATCTCACCTGAAAAAAATCCTCCCTGTGACAAATAAGAGTATAGTCCAGATCAGGGTAAAAATCATGGGCTTTATTAAGAGCTTATATGATCCTAATAGATCAGCGTGGAAATAATCCTTTGTGACAAGAAAGCAGAGATGCACCGGACTCATCATCATTCCCATATAACCGAATCCATAGGCGAGTACGGAATAAACCAATATTTCATCGCTGTTGGCCTGCCCATGAAGGAGTGCAATGATCAGTGGATAAGAAATACCGACAAATCCGATTGCAATCCCGGTGACGAGACCTGCGATGAAAGGAAGGAATGCCACGACCAGCGTGTTAGGAATATGATAAAAGATGAATTCTTCCTGTATCTCTGCAATTATGTGACTCTCAATCAACAAACCTTTGAAAGCCATTATCCCCAATATGATCATGGCCATATTGAATGTGGACCAGTCTATATGGGCACCTTTTAGGAGTCGCACAGACATACGATTGGTCTTTAGAACCCAAATCTGAGCCGGAATGATCCCCATCAGGAAGTTGAGATGCTGAAGCCATGTATACGACCATCCTATTGATTGGATCACGGCATTTAGAATGATCATTGTCCCGACCACAATACCTATAGGGATAATTTCAAATAGGAAAGGCCTTAGCCCATTCAGTGAAGGTCTTTCATGGGATTTGTCCGATGGACACTTTAAAAGTAGAAAAACAATGCCGCTGATCAATACGCCTATGCACAGGGGAAACTGGGCAAGAATGACTTTCCATGGTGGCACATTCAAAATGGTGATTGCCAGTATTATTCCAGGATACAAGGGCCACCAGTACTCCCAGATATGTCTGAACCAATAGTTGATTGCGGTCTTCATTTCAGGTGACAGCCATTTTTCTTCGTCACTTGAATTGATCATAGGGGCCGAAAAAAGCGCCCCTCCGGGCATTGGAAGAAGACCAATTAGGGCCGGCAAGGAGGCAAGTGTAAATCGATTGCCTAAAGAAATACTCTTGAAAGTAGCAACAATTCGTTCTATTTGGCCTCCTTCCGAGAGAAGTCGACTCAATACGATTACTTCCACGATGATCAGTGTCAACCATAAACTTTCCTTCGAGAATGATCTTGCAAGCATAAGATGAATCGTCTCCTGAGGCGTGAGTCCAGCCCAGAGGCCCACTGCGGCCGAGGCGGATAGAAGACACATATACAGAGGAACCTTGTGTTTATTCAAGACAAGAATCAAAGAGAAGATCATCAGTATTTTGACAAAGGCCGGTATCATGGGTAAGCTTTGGTGCAGAGATTGATTCTCTGAACCCTAAAGTTGCATAAAATTTGAGTTCAAAACACTTTAGATTAAGTTATCAAGAAACGTCAGGACATTTTCTGGGGTGAAAGCGAAACATACAGTGGAATCCTGAAAATGGCATAACGTTTCTCTATGGCCTGATATAAAGCGAGAGTAGCGTTTTTGGGCCAAAGATTTAGAAACCTTAGGGTAAAGAGGCTGAATGCTTGGGAGGACCTGATACTATCAAATACACTGTCGACAATCAAGAAGGGAATGAGACTCGTTAGCCATTTGAAATAAACGTAAGCTTGTTTCCGACCCGTGGGGGCCTCACCTGGCAAAGCCGTATAGACATCCTCATCTCGTCAAACGGCAGGTTGGCTAGGAAATCAAGCGCAAGACAGCCCCATAAGACAGCCTCTCCAAGGAAGGTTCCCTGTTCTGTATAAGCCAAACCCCTTTTTAAGGCCCAGGGGGCGTGCAAGGCTAAATTCTTGGTTCCTCGCTGTTTCAAGTGGGTAATCCGAAATTAAGGTTTCCGGCTAAGAGGTAAATTATGGTAGTACTATTTCGAGAATTCGGTATCCACGAACTCGAGCCTTGGCAGCCTGAATTACGCTGTTTATCCCTTGTAAGATGCCGTTGTTGACACCGGAGTTAAACCATTGAAGAACT
>JAXHTA010000365.1:0-4220 GCA_034190285.1 Thermodesulfobacteriota bacterium
TCCTTATCCCCGGAGGAAGGGGCGGGAGGGGGAACAAGTATCTGGCTACTTCCACCAACAGGACCCCGAGGGTTGCCCGGCCTGGTCTACCCGGGCAGGAAAAGCTACTTCGTCTCTCATTCAAGGCCCCGGCCGACATCGGGCTCATCGGATTTCCAAACACAGGGAAATCTACTCTTCTATCCAGCCTTAGCACGGCGCGGCCCAAAGTGGCCAGCTATCCTTTTACAACGCTCACCCCCAATCTGGGCGTTATGGCCTTTGATGATGACATATCCTTGATCATTGCTGACACGCCGGGGCTGATCGAAGGGGCCAGCAAGGGGCGAGGCCTCGGTCATCGCTTCCTTAAGCATATTGAACGTACAAGTCTCCTGTTACACCTCTTGGATATCACCTACCGCCCGGATAACGATATTCTCGAAGACTTTCATACGGTCAGACGCGAACTCGCTGCCCACAACGCCGGATTGGTCCAAAAGCCTCAAATGGTCCTGATTAATAAAACGGATCTTCATGGCCCGGAACATAGGGATCCGGAAGAATTACGGAAGGCCCTTGACGGGGTTGGTGTAGACTCGTTACCTATATCGGCGTTGACCGGTGAAGGTATAGGGGAACTGAAAAAAACTATTATGGAAAAATGGGCCTGGGACAAAATGTGGATAGGGTCTCGAGAAAAGACCTGCTGAAATCGGTCAATAGGATTGTTGTTAAGATAGGTAGTGGTGTCCTGACCGAGACTAAGGGCCTGAACATGGCCGTCATCGACGGCCTGACAGCTGAAATGTGCGCTCTCAGGCAAAATGGAATCGAGGTTATTCTGGTTTCGTCGGGAGCCATAGCATCCGGGCTCAAAAAGATGGGCTTTTCAAAGAGACCGGATTCCGTATCTCAGCAACAAGCCGTGGCTGCTGTTGGTCAGAGTAGTCTGATGATGGCCTATGAAGAGGCCTTTGGCAGTCATGGTCAAAAGGTCGCCCAGGTTCTGCTCACCCGTGACGACCTAAACCACAGACGTCGCTACCTTAATGCCCGGAATACACTCTTTACCTTGCTTTCTTGGAAAATCGTTCCAATCATCAATGAAAACGACACAGTGGTGGTTGATGAAATAAAATTTGGCGACAACGATAACCTCGGCGCCATGGTGACAAACCTTACCGAGTCCCATATTCTCGTCAATCTTACCAATATCGATGGGCTTTTTGATAAGGACCCACACTTTCACAATGATGCAGAGCTGATTAGAGTCGTGGAAAAGGTAGACCAAAAGGTGACGAGGTATGCTAGTTCCATCCCTGGTTTTCTTGGCACAGGTGGAATGGTGAGCAAGATCAGGTCCGCCCGAAAAGTGGCACTCGGCGGTATTCCGACCGTCATCGCAAATGGTCTGAAGCCAGGTATACTGGGCCGGATTTTTGAGGGGCAGGAGGAAGGTACGCTCTTTTTGCCCGGGGAAATCCCTCTGTGCAGTCGAAAACACTGGATCGTCTTTACCAAGTCACCAAAAGGTGAGGTTGTTATAGACGGAGGGGCGGAAAAGGCCATTGTGAAAAACGGTAAGAGTCTCCTTCCCTCGGGGATCAAGGAGGTTAGGGGCAGGTTCAGCCTCGGGGACTCCGTGCTGTTGGTGAACGAACTCGGAAAAGAAATCGCAGTAGGTATGGTCAATTATCATTCGGGGGACATAAGAAAAATCGTCGGTGTAAAGACCTCTGAAATAGCTTCCAGGTTAGGATTTAAACATGATGATGAAGTAATGCACCGGAACAATCTGGTTCTGACGGATCAGATAGAAGGAAGGGAAGATATATGTCGTCGGGAGGGATGATCCTGGAGATGGCCAAAATTTCCCGAGCCGCCTCCAGACAATTGAGAAGACTGGAAAGAGATCAAAAGGACGCTGCTCTGGAGTCCATGGCAACCAGACTCATAAAAAGGCGGACGGACATACTGAAAGAGAATCAAAAGGACTTATCCCTGGCAAAAGAAGCAGGCCTGTCCGTGGCCATGATAGATCGTTTAACGTTGGATGAAAGGGGTATAAGCAGGATGGCGGAAGGCCTGAGGGAAGTGGCGGCGCTACCAGATCCCGTGGGTGAGGTCACCGGTATGTGGAAGAGACCCAACGGGTTGAGCGTAGGCCGAGTTCGGATACCCCTTGGCGTTATCGGATTCATCTATGAATCGAGGCCCAACGTTACCATTGAGGCCGCGGGCCTGTGCCTGAAATCCGGGAACGCTGCAATCCTCAAGGGCGGGTCTGAGGCCATCCATTCCAACCTTATTCTGGGAGACCTGGTGGAACAAGCCCTCAAGGAGACAGGGTTGCCCTCAAAGGCCATCCAGGTCATGCCAAGCAGTGATAGACAAGCTGTAGAGGCCTTGATCGGCCTTGAGGACTATCTGGATATTATTATCCCAAGAGGAGGCGAGGGCCTGATCCGCTTCGTGGCAAGACATTCTCGGGTCCCTGTATTAAAACACTACAAGGGCGTCTGCCATATCTATGTGGATGCGTTTGCTGATCTTGAAATTGCAGAAGACGTATGTTTCAATGCCAAGGTTCAGAGGCCTGGCGTCTGCAATGCTATGGAAACCATGCTAGTTCATAAAGGTATTGCGGGCGCTTTTCTCCCCCTAGTATCAGAGCGTTTCCGCGATGCCGGTGTGGAGCTCAGGGGCTGTCCAGAGACAGTGAAACTTGTTCCAGGGACAAGACCGGCAGACGAATCAGACTGGCCCGCCGAGTTTCTTGACCTGGTCCTCGCGGTCAAGGTCGTCTCAGACATGGACGAAGCTCTTGACCACATTGACAGATACGGTTCCAACCATACGGAGGCCATCATTACCAACGACTACAATAGCTCCCGACGCTTCTTGGCCGAAGTCGATTCTTCGGTGGTTCTGGTCAATGCCTCTACGCGGTTTAATGACGGGAATCAGTTAGGGCTCGGTGCGGAGATCGGTATTAATACTTCAAAGCTCCATGCCTTTGGGCCCATGGGACTGGAAGAGCTTACAACCACTAAATTCATTGTCTATGGACAGGGGCAAACGAGGCGTTAACAGGAGATTCTTTTGAGGCTGGGCATCTTAGGAGGGACCTTTGATCCGATTCATCTGGGCCATCTACGTGCGGCCGAGGAAATAGGCCAGGAAATGGACCTTGAAAAGGTATACTTGATTCCGTCCGCTTCCCCTCCCCATAAGACCGAAGAACCTCTTACGCAATTTCGCCATCGGATGACCATGGCCACCCTGGCGGTCGGCGATTCTTCCCTGCTTGATGTCCAAGACCTGGAAGGAAATCGCCCCGGGCTCTCTTATTCCATTGAAACGCTCAGGGAGTTCCACAACGTATTCGGGCCGGATCTCGATCTCTTCTTTATACTGGGGGTAGATGCCTTTTTGGAAATCAAGACCTGGAAAGAATATCAAAGCCTCTTTCATCATGCCCATTTTGTCGTCATTGAGCGGCCCGGGTATCCACACGAAAGGCTTGAGTCCCTTCTCTTGGATCTGTGTTTGGAGGTCAAAGAAGAACGACAGTATAGTGTCTTACTAACACCTTCCGGTAATTCCATAATGCTTGTGGCAGTGTTAAACCCCATGGACATATCATCCACACAGATAAGAAAGATGGTTGCCAAAGGCAAGTCAATTCATTTCCTGGTGCCCGAATCGGTCAGGAAATATATCATTGAAAAAGGACTATACAAAGACCATGCAGACTATCGATAAGGCGAAATTATGCCTTAAGATCATAAAAGAGCGAAAGGCCATTGACCCAATCCTGCTGGAAGTTGGAAAGCTCACCTCGATTACCGATTATTTCCTAATTGCCAGCGGTAGCTCCAGCAGACAGGTCCAGGCCATCTCACGCCACCTGCAAACAAGAATGCGTGAAGCCGGTTTCAGGGCCCAGGGGATTGAAGGGGAACAGGGAGGCCAGTGGGTACTGATGGATCACGGAGATGTGGTTACCCACCTGTTCTATCAGCCTCTTAGGGAGTTTTACGATCTGGAAGGCCTCTGGATTGAGGCGCCCCGGGTCCACATAGAAGCTGACGAACATGAATTACCAACAAATGATCGTAGAAAGGCAATTCATGACCTGGAGGATGCCCGACTATGAAGATGAAGGGCCGTTTTGCTATCAATATAGTCGTTTTTTTGACTGCCCCATTCTTTTTGCTTTCGCTCTCAACCCTTTT
>JAXHTA010000366.1:0-4217 GCA_034190285.1 Thermodesulfobacteriota bacterium
GTCCGGCTCCTTATCAGAGCATATAGAGGCCAAGGTAGCCGCTGAGGAAAATGAGATTATAGATTTTTCGGCTCTTGATAAGCTTGACCAGGTCTCAGGCGAAAAGACGGCGAATAGGACACATTTAGTTGGGGACGGCAATTATTATGCTCTACTTATTGGTATTAATAATTACTTATTCATGGAAAAATTGAAAACCCCGATCCATGACGTACAGGTTTTGGCCCAAACCCTCAAAAGGTATTATGGCTTTACAACCAGACTTCTTCAAGATCCTACCCGTGCCGAGATATTGACTGCCTTTAATAACTACCGTAATATCCTTAAACCACAGGATAATTTTCTGATTTATTATGCCGGTCACGGATGGTTAGATACCGCCGCTGACGAGGGCTACTGGTTTCCGGTGGACGCCACTCAAAAGAACGAGATAAACTGGATTTCAAACAGCTCAATAACTTCGACTATCCGCGCTATGAAGGCCAAACATATTATGGTTGTTGCGGATAGTTGTTATTCTGGCAAATTGACCCGCGGCCTCGACATTAGTCGCAATACCCCCGATTATTATTCCCAGATGGTACACAAAAAAGCTAGGGTGGTCCTTTCGTCAGGAGGTGTCGAACCGGTAGCCGACAGGGGGGGGAGGGGAGGTCATTCGGTTTTTTCTTCGGCGTTTCTTAAGGCTTTATTAGAGAATAAGGGAATAATGGAGGGAACAGAACTTTTTAACAAAATCAGGCGTTCTGTGGTGCTCAACACAGACCAGACGCCCGAATACGCCGATATCCGCAAAGCGGGTCATGAGGGCGGAGATTTTCTATTCATACGCCGAAAAAACTGATATCTTTTTAAGATTTTACCCAAATCGCCAACCTCACTGCTTAGCCTGGGGAGTGATAGAAGAGCACTGGTCTCTTCGTAGAGACCAGTGCAGTCGTACCGACACGTCGGTATTCACTGCAGGAATACGTAGGAATAATCCGAGTGTTCAGATTTAAGGCCAATGAAGATATTGGCGAAAAAGACAGTTTTTGTTCAGGTACCAAGTCATCAATCTTGATTGAAGGTGGTAAGAAATGAAGAGTCTGCTCCGTTTGATTTTTGTTTGTCTATCGGTTTCTTGTTGTCTTTTTGATCCTCTCGAATCAAAAGGCGTGTCCGATCCAGAGCAAGAAATTCAGGAAGAGAATAAGGTTCATTTTCTGTGGGCATTTGGCGCCTTAGTTGACAGAGGAAACGGACAAAAGCTTTTGCCCATCACACGCGACACTACCTTACAAACAGGAGATCAACTTAAGATCTTTGTGGAACTCAAACGGAAGTGTTTTGTATATTTGCTCTATTATAACTCCAAAGGTAATTTTCATATGTTGTTCCCCTTCGATACTGAAGGTTTTACATCCGATCAAAGAATATCAGAAGAATATCTTATCCCTCCAGGCAAGTTCACGTTTAAGTTGGATGACAATTTAGGAATCGAGACATTTCATCTACTGGCTTCGGGAAATCGATTGAATGAACTTGAGGCCTTGGTAGTCGAACACGAATCCGATGTTTCAGCAAACAAACCTGAATTGGCGAAAAGAATCCTGTCCCAAATCCGTAAAACAAAAAGGGAGAATAAGAAATTGACCGCAGTTGCCGAGCGTCCCGCCTCAATTGGAGGCAGGGTTCGGGGAACGGAAAATGGTTCAAATCCTCTCGATATCACTACAATTGCAGTAGAGATCTCCGCTGGAGATTTTTACAGTAGGACGTTTACGATTGAACATCAATAAAAAGCGGCGTCTTCATATCACAATCCTTTTAATCCTTATCTCATTCTTATCCGCACATGCTTGCTTTAGTCTCTTGCCCAGTGTATTTGAAACATGGAATAAACAGGCAGTTGACGAGTTTTTTAAATTTCGGTCAAATTCAGAATATCTAAGGCCTTGTTACAACGACACTATTGTTCATGTTGATTTGAATAACACCAGCATCCGCCTGCTCAACAACTTCTATTTGAACAGATATCATCACGCTCAGATAATCCGGAACCTTTATGCCATGGGTGTTTCTGCGCAATTGTACGATTTTATTCTTGCGGCGAAATCATCTGAAGAAGAAGACAAGGAATTGATTGATGCCACTTCTGAAGGTGGGCGTGTGTACTATGGTCTGGCTTTTGAGTTGTTGAAAGAGAAGGACACAAGACGCGGAGATCTAAATCAATCTGAGGCCATAGATTATTTGCACAAGACAAAGTGGCAAGGAATTGCTCAAAACGATTCCGGTCAATTCTATGTTGGATCAAAACCGCTTGCCACTTTTCATGATCTTGCTTCTGCCTGCTATGGTCTTGGCTACCTTAATCTTAGAATGGACCATGACGGCGTCTTTCGTCGTGCCCCACTCTTTGTCCGTTATAATGGGGCTTTCTATCCTAGTCTTCCTTTCAGGGCGATATGTGACTATCTGAACATCTCTCCAGAAAAAATCAGCATCGAATCAAAAGCGAGTATAACCCTAAGAGGTGCCAGATTTCCCGGAGAATCTGAAGCACGTGATATAGTTATCCCCATTGACAGACATGGAAACATGGTGGTCAACTTCATTGGTCCCTGGGAGCGAATGAAACACTACAATTTTGTTGATATCTTACGCGCTTCGGAAGACCGTGAAGAGATGGAAATGTGGAAGGAAGAATTATCCGGGAAGATCGTTATAATCTCAGATGTGACTACAGGGTCGTCGGATATGGGATCGGTACCGACAGACACCTACTTCCCTTTAAGCGGGTTTCACGCGAATGTGATGAACACTATTCTTACCGAATCTTTTCTTAGGGAGCTGTCAAGGCTAGAAATGCTTACTATAGAAGTGTCACTCCTGATAATTGTTTTTTTAATGGCGTATTATTGTTCTTCTGCTTCGTTTTCTTTAGGCACCATTGCCTTGGGAGGATGCTACATCTGTTGTGCGGCAATCTTCTTTTTTTATACCGGTGTTATTTTTCATCTTATCAGGCCGCTTTTGATAGTAGCTTTTGCTTTGGTTTCCGTTGTCTTATATCGTTATGTGAGAGAAGAAAAGGACAAAGAAGTTCTGCAAAAAACATTCGAGGCCTATTTTCCTCCGTCGGTCGTAAAAAGGATTGTGTCAAATCCCCAAATGATATCCACTGGTGGACAAAAAGAAGAACTGACGATTTTATTTAGTGACATTGTCGAGTTTACTAGACAAACATCTGCAATGGAGCCAAGTCATATTCAGCATTTGCTTAATGAATACTTTGAGGCAATGACCGAAATTGTGTTTGACTATCATGGGACCGTAGACAAGTTCATTGGCGACGGAATGATGGTTTTTTTCGGCAATCCCGATCCGCAGCCTGATCACGCATTACGTTGTGTTAGAGCCGCCATTGAAATGCAAAAAAAGGTTCGCGAGATCAAAATGAAATGGGAACAACATGGCGAAATGCCGATCAAGATACGTATTGGCATTCATACTGGTACGGTGGTAGTTGGGAACATGGGATCGGCCAAAAGACTTTCTTATACCGTATTAGGTCCAGCAGTAAATTTGGCGCAACGCCTCGAATCAAGAGCCCCTGTTGAGGGGATATTGATTTCTCACAGCACATATAACCATGTTAAAGATCATGTTCCAACATCTCCTCTTGGACCGATTAAGGTGAAAGGGTTTGATGAATTCATCAGTGTATATGAGGTGTCTTTGGTCGAATGTGGAGTGACGTCATGACATCCTTGTATGATTATAAAGTGATCGGTTCTGGTGGGGACTTACGTAGGGAACAGTTCGTTTATCTGTGGGAAGAGATTTAGAGGTCCGAATAATTATTGGTTTGATACCTTCAAGCCAAGCCGGCTGCGGCCATGATATCCGGTACGACCTCCTCCCTGCCAATGGCCATAATGTGTACGCCGTCACACATCTTTTCGTCCCGCACCCGCTTGATCATGCGACCCGCGATCTCAATTCCCTTCTTCAGCGCCTTTCCTTTGGGTGCGGAGGCCATTTCATCGATCAGATCCTGGGGCACGTTGACACCGGCCACATTTTTATTCATGAACCGTGCCATGGGAGCGGATGTAAGCAAGATGATGCCCGCCAGTATCTTGACTGGAAACTGGCTGGCATATTCCATAAAACGCTTGAAATGATCCAAGTCGTAGACGGCCTGGGTCTGGATGAATTCCGCCCCGGCC
>JAXHTA010000367.1:0-4200 GCA_034190285.1 Thermodesulfobacteriota bacterium
ATCCACATTATCCTATTGATATAACTCATTTGATTAAACTCATCACTGTATCACCGCTAAGGTTCGATATGCTGGAAATGGAGCTGTAATCTATTTCAGAAAGGGCAGTTTCAATATTCCTAAACCATAATCAGCACTGCGGACAAGAACCTCTATAAGGCGAAAAAGCAAGGAAGAAACAGGGTCATAGGCGGCCCGCTCTTACATCCCGTATAAAGCGAATCAGAGTCCCCATAGGGCATCGCGCAGCCCGGATGCCCGCGCGGTTCGACGACTTACACCTTCAAGAAAAAGTCTATCCAGGCCCCACACCTCAATATTCTGCCTTGCCCGTGTGATACCGGTATAAATGAGTTCCCTTGTCAGGACAGGAGTATGTCTATCCGGCAGAAGTAACAGGGCCTTGTCAAACTCCGATCCCTGGCTCTTATGAACCGTCATCGCATATACGGTCTCATGTTCAGGTAGCCTAGTCGGCATAACCTTTCGTAAGGTACCATTGGGCAACACAAAAAAAACCCGCAAGTCATGATCAACGGCCGGATCGGGCAGGATAATGCCTATATCGCCGTTAAAGAGTCCAAGGTTATATTCATTCCGCGTAACCATCACAGGACGACCTGGATACCAAAGGTTCTCCGGATTTATTAGCTTCTCTTCCTTTAGTATTTGTTCCGCCAGAAGATTGAGGGCTGACACCCCGTGAGGCCCCTTTCTGATGGCACATAAGATGCGGAAACGTTCAAATAAATGAAAAACCTCCATGGGATCTCGGGCCTCCAGGTACGGCCTGTAACCCTGAACGATCATCTTTCGCAATGCCCAGACAAGGGTGTTGGTTCCACCGTCAAGGGAACGAGCCGAGCCCCGCGCGGGCAGGGGTAGCGGCAGGGTCATCCACGCAATATCACGGTATTCCCTTCCCTTAAGGAGGCTCAGGGCCTGTCTACCATCTCCTTCATTTACTGCACGACTCAACGCACCTATGCCGCTATCAGTCCCGAAACGATAGCTCTTGTTGAGCTGCACAACACAATCCTGAATACTATAGGGATTAACCATACCTTCCTGACTCTTTTTATTGGAGCTGAAGGTCTGACGACTTTCATAGTTACGACGCGTATCGCAAATATCCCCAAGCACCGCACCCGCTTCCACTGAGGCCAATTGATCCTTGTCTCCCAATAGTATCAACCGGGCCTCAGGTGGGACTGCCTGTACAAGTTTGGACATCAACGCCAGGTCCACCATGGAGGCTTCATCAATAATCACCGTATCCACGGGGAGCTGGTTAACGGCATTGTGACGGAAGTAAGGCGAGCCCGGAGAAGTCTCCAGGAGCCGGTGGATGGTGGATGCCTTGGTGGCGATGGCTTCCCTGATCGAGTCTGTGACAGGTAGCAAGTGTCTGTTATTGCTGATGGCCTCCTCCAAACGAACTGCGGCCTTACCGGTGGGTGCTGCAAGGGCGATTCGTTGCTGATTTGCGTTGGTCTGTCCGAGGAGCAGGGCCACTATCTTTGCTATTACCGTGCTTTTTCCTGTACCAGGGCCACCGGAGATCACACAGAACCTTCTCATAACAGACACAAAAGCGGCCTCTTTCTGCCGATCAGGTTCCCCGTTTAGCGTTTGAGGAAAGAGCCTTGACAATCCCTCCTGGAGACGTGGTAGGTCGATCTCTGTAATCTCTCTCGCCACTCGAGCCCTGATATCATCGGCAAGTGTCTTCTCGTATTGCCAGTATCTGTAAAGGTAAAGCCTCGATCGGTCATCCAGTATTAGAGGACAATAATCCCCAGGCCTGCCGATCACCCGACTTGAGCAAAGCACTTTGCGCCATTCCAGTAAATCTGGGCAGAAGAAGTTGCCAAGGCCCGGCTCATCGCTCAGCAATATTCTTTCTTCCACGGACGAAAGGTCCAGGCAGACATGCCCTTCCGAGGCTGCACGGCTCGCAAGGGCCGCGGCAAGAAAGAGCTCCGGCACATCCTTCCCTGAAAGCCTTGCCATCAGCCCAGCAAAATGGACGTCGATCTCCGAGAAGACGCCATTGTCAAGTAGACATTGTATGTATTTCCGGTTCATAATAAGGGTTCCGAGCCTTGAGGCCATGACTTTTAATCAAAGAATGCCTTTCCGACAAAAATGCTTGCTCGGAGCCATTATCCCAAATATACTAGATTATCGGCTTTTGTAGAATGCAAATCTGCGATTCACATATAGAATGCAGGACTCAGAGATGAGCTCTAATGATTCTTTACATCCTGGAACCTTTTGGGGAGAGGATTCATTCCGATTCATCAAAACGGAAGAGTTCAAGGCCCTTGGTGTGGAGCCCTCTGACATCCCCTTCGGGACCTTTCCAGCCCTGAAACACCCCTCTTACCTTTCCAGCAGATTCGGCGGAAACGCATATGGATTTGGCCTTTTTGAGGTCCACGATCGGCTTAAGCCGGAAGATATCAAACTGCTCCAGTCAATCGCGTTTAATAACCCTGAGGATGTCAGCGCCCACTGCAAGAAACTCAACGAAATATACAAAAAAATCGGTTTATTAATCAGGTTTTCAAGTTCCGGAAGGCCCTATTATCTCGTCCCTGTTCACTTGGCATCCAATACACTTACACACATTAGGTCTAAGGTTGATGAGATCGCCAAGATAGTCGGTTTTCACCGCAAAAAGTACTTCAAGGAACATCATGAAATCGGCCTTGTCACTCACCAGGACGATCTGATCATCCGTGAACTTTCCCTCCGTTTCACTGAGCACAGTTTTCTGGTCTTGGACTCCCTCGATAAATTACAGAACCTGAGCCGAACATTGGACATGGTCATCCTTACGAGGGATCTTTACGAAATCATCCTAATGGAAGAATTCAGCCCCCTTTCTCAAGAAATGCTCTCCAAGAAGCGCTTGGACCAATATGCAGTTTATGTCCTTTGGAAACTTTACAATCTACTCAAACCTGACGGTGAGATCTTTGTTATCGCCAATCGCTACACACCCAAGACCAATCACGTGAAGGACCTCGTTTTCAAAACAACACAAGAAGAGAAAAATTTCTTTCTCTTCAACCATATTTTCAAGACCAGGAAGAAATATAAACCTAAAGGCCGCCTCCTCCAGGTCAACGTTTTCGACTTTCAGAACTATCTGAGCGGGCTTTACGTGGAACAGGAAGTTGTGGACAACCTGCTTGGTGGGAAACGTCTCAAAGATATGACCCTTGAGCAAATAAACGAGTTGCCCTACATTGATTTTCAGTTGAGCGACCGGCCTTTCCTGCGCGATCAGGAAAAGAACTGGGGGAAACTCCTTTCCACCTTTTTCGAAAAAATATTCCTTAAAAGCCTTGTTCCCCAACCGGTAAAGGAGGACTGGGCAAAGAGGTTTTCCTTCACCGATTATACGCCGAATTACATGATAATCTATCTTGGACAGAAGAGACCTTTGAAAACGACGATATCAGAGATCAAGCGGGAGGTGATGGAATCAAGGCTAAACGGCTGTTCTACCGACCTGTTGGCCGATTACAGAGACACCTTTGAATATGTGATTCAAACCCTTAAGGTATTGGACAAACTCAAGAGGGGAGATTACAAAGACCTGCCACAGATACATATTGACCGTTTGAGGCAACCTCTTGAAAACAGGAGCAGGAGATTCAGCGCCCTGAACCTCGTCATCAAATTGATAACCAAGATCGGCCGTCTTGAGAAGCTACGGGACTATCTCAACCCAGACAAAATCGAAGGCTCCAAGACGAAGGTACTCAAGAATCTGGATGCCCTCACACTGTTTGGATTCAGCCATAACGAGTTAAAGGAGATTTTTTACATCGCACTTGGCCATACGCCTTTCGGCCGAATAATATCCGGAAAAACGAATGAAAAGGCACTGAAACCGCTTTCAGACCTGGCCCGGAGCTATGACCCGGTACAGGGCTTAAATTTGCTGCGCTACTGCCTGCTAATGACCATGGCCGAAACAGAAGCAGCCAGAGGATCCAAACTGACCCAGGAAGAGCTTGCCCAGCTCTTCGATCTTTATGAGTCAACCGTGAGAGTGGTCACCAATCGTGAACTTGATTGGGATGAACTCCTGGATGAAAAGACAAGTTCCATGGGTGGAATACACAATAAGATCATCCGAAAGCTTCTCATGATGACAAATCACTTCGAATTCCTCGACAACTG
>JAXHTA010000368.1:0-4200 GCA_034190285.1 Thermodesulfobacteriota bacterium
GAATAGGGTTTCCCTGCGGGAGATTCAACAGGGCAGGCGGAAAGGCCGGCCGTTTATGAAGCGGGCCTCCTATGGGGCTATCCTCGGATGAATTTTACAGCAACACCGCCGTTCGATGCAATGCGGCAAGACTTTGCGGCCTTTAAAAAAGAGATCCACGTGGCCCCCTGGCTAAGAGCTAAAAAGCAAGGCCTTACAAAAAACTGAGCGCTACTCTTGAACCGTTTTTCGGCAGGAACAGCCTGATGTATGATTACTGGTATCCTGCGCATAAGTAGTATCTGAACGAAAACCAGGATCTTTTGTCGAGATCAAGGCGGGCGAAAATTTTAACCGCAGGAATATATTGGGATATTTCGAGGATTAAAATCTGAGCCCAACGAAGATATCGGCAAAAAAGGCAGTTTTCGTCCGGGCACTATTTAAGTCCACTTTTTATCAAGGCTTCCGTCAGATGGTTGCCAAACGCCATATGCCTGTTGTTCGTTTTCTTTTTTGTGTTTTCCCGACTCTCTGGTTTCGGACCACGGCTTTTGGGCACTTTCATGGGCGGTTTTTTTTCATCAGGACCTGGATTTTCGGCAGGTGATTTCGTTGAGAGGGAAATCCTGTTTCTTTCAAGGTCAACGTCAAGCACCGTTACCGTTATTTTCTGCTGAACTTTCAGGATATCCGCAGGATTTTTCACAAACCTGTCTGCCATCTGGCTTATATGAACAAGGCCGTCCTGATGGACACCGATATCAACAAAGGCACCGAATGCAGTTATATTTGTTACAATACCGGGAAGCTTCATTCCGGGTCTCAAGTCCTCTATCTTTTCAATGCCCTCGGCAAATGAGAATTCTTCAAATTTGTTTCTTGGGTCACGACCCGGCTTGGCGAGTTCGGCAAGAATATCGTTTAAAGTAGGTATGCCCACTTTATCAGTAACATATTTGGGAATATCTATTTGGCTCCTGATATCGGCATTGTTCATCATTTCAACCACAGTGCTTCCAAGGTCTTTGGACATAGCATCAACAATGTAATAGCTTTCAGGATGAACCGCGCTGGCATCCAACGGGTTTTCGCCACCGGGAATCCTCAGAAAACCGGCGCATTGCTCAAATGCCTTGGGTCCTAAACGGGGCACATCTTCAATCTCATTTCTGGACGCAAACGCTCCGTTTTGTTCACGATGTGCAACAATGTTTTTCGCGAGCCCTGCATTGAGACCGGAGACATAAGAAAGGAGCTGTATGCTGGCCCTATTCAGATCAACGCCGACAGCGTTTACGCAGCTCACAACAACATCATCAAGGGCCCGTTTCAGGGCTCTTTGATCAACATCGTGCTGGTATTGGCCGACACCAATTGATTTTGGGTCGATTTTAACTAGCTCTGCAAGGGGGTCCATGAGGCGTCTACCGATGGAAACGGCCCCCCGCACAGTCAAATCGTGATCAGGAAACTCTTCCCTTGCCGCCTCAGAGGCTGAATATACTGATGCGCCGCTCTCATTGACCATGATAACCTGAACAGGCTTCGAAAAAGGGAGGGATCTGACAAAGGCTTCTGTCTCTCTGCCTGCCGTACCGTTTCCTACGGCAATGGCTTCAATCTCGAAGGCCTCACACATAGATTTTATCTTCTCTTTTTCCAGAAGAGACCTTTTTTCAGACATGTGCGGAAAAACCGTATCATGATGAATGAGTTTTCCCTGCCGGTCAAGGCAGACGACCTTGCAGCCAGTCCTGAATCCAGGGTCTATGCCCATGATGCGTTTTGCACCAAGCGGCGGTGCAAGAAGGAGCTGACGAAGGTTTTCAGAGAATACCTTTATCGCCTCATCATAGGCCCTCTTCTTTGCATGGATTCTAGTTTCGGTCTCCATAGAATGGGAAAGGAGACGCTTATAGCAGTCTTTTGCTGCAAGCCTTACCTGATCTGAGTCTTCCTCTTCTCCTTTAATGAACAGTTGCTCAAGCAAAGCCGTTGCCTCCTCCTCATCAGGGAGTATGTCGAGATTCAAGAAACCTTCCCTTTCCCCCCTTCTCATAGCCAGCATCCTGTGGGAAGGAACACTATAAACCGGCTCATCTAAGTCAAAATAGTCCCTGAACTTAGCTCCTTCGTGCTCCATGCCCGAGGCAACCCGGCTTTTAATCACGGCTTTTCTTAAAAACAGGTCCCTCAGCAAGGCCCTGACCTTGTCATTCTCATTTATGATTTCAGCAATGATATCTCTTGCCCCAGCAAGGGCATCTTCAACGGAATCAACCCCCTTTTCAGAGTCAATAAAACATTCTGCCTCTACAAATGGGTTCATCCCCGACTGCTCGATAATCATCAACGCCAAAGGCTCAAGCCCCTTTTCCTTTGCAATAACGCCCTTAGTACGCCTTTTTGGCTTGTAAGGAAGATAGATATCTTCAAGCAAAGCCATTGATTCCGCGGCTATGACCTTTTCCCGAAGTTCATCCGTGAGGTGACCCTGTTTTTCAAGCGACCGCAGTATGGTCTCTTTCCGATCATTGAGTTCATTAAGCTGGTTCAGCCTGTCCCTGACGGCCGCAACCGCAACCTCGTCAAGACCCCCGGTGGCTTCTTTTCTGTAGCGAGCGATGAAGGGGATCGTAGCATCTTCTTTAATTAGTGATGTTATTGCCTGGACCTGATTAACATCCAGGTGCTGCTCTTCTGCGATTCTTGATATCACGCTTTCGTTTTCCATATTTTCCTGAGTCTGATGAAAATAAAGACCCACCTCCCTTGAGCTTGGTTGTTCATATCCACTTCATTATGGCATCAAGAAGGAATTTGGGCCCGAATAAGGACAGTCTCTTTCGCCAAGCTCTACATAAGGTAGAGATTTTCACCTTGCTTGATCTTCACGAGAAATACCAGTCTTCATTCATATGCAATTTAAGTAAACATACCTATTTTATCATTAACCTGGCGTATTATTTCAATAAAAGACGAAAAACTGACGGGTTGTATCTTACGCCCGGCCAAAAGTTGACAATGGCATTGTCTATGAAATCAATGCTCCTGGACATATCAGAGGCAGCGAATATTCTCAAGAAGATTCGGGGCGATTCGACGCTTACAATTTTTTTCCGATATTGATTTGAGCGCCGCGAGAATGGTGGCTTCTCACTGAGCCTCTCCATAAAAAGGCCGAATGTCGTAGAATGTCTGAAATCGCTTGCCAAGGCACGCCAATTATGTGTAGTAGTTGGTTAATAAGATCTGTGGCGGGCCAAAATTATTGGTGAAGTAATACTTAAGGAGGTCTTGATGAAAGATATTAGATCAATCAGCTCTAGCACCCAACTTTGCGCAGTTATTGGTAATCCTGTTGCGCACAGCCTTTCGCCGGCAATTCACAACGCCGCCTTCGTGGAGTTGGATATGGATTTTGTTTATGTGGCTTGCCGGGTTGAGGACGTAAAAAGTGCACTGGCCGGCATGAAGGCGTTTAATAACTTCCGAGGCATGAGCGTCACAATCCCACATAAAACTGAGGCAATGAAACATGTGGATGTAATAGCGCTGGCAGACCGCTCGATCGGTTCTATTAATACTGTTGTCAATGAGCACGGCAAGTTAGTCGGCTTTGGTACGGATGGTCCTGGTGCGCTAAAGAGCATTGTTGATGCCGGAGTAGAAATTGAAGGCAAAAAGATCTTAATGTTAGGCTCAGGCGGTGCGGCGCGGGCAATTTCATTTACGCTTGCCAGGAACGCCGATCCGGAAGAGCTTTCAATCCTGGATATCGATGAAAATATGCTTCAGCATCTGACGGCTGACCTAAAGGCAGGTACAGATACTCTCATCAAATCTGACTTGCTCACTGATAGTTCTCTTGCCTTGGCGATGGAGAATGCTGACATAATCATCCACTGCACGCCGGTCGGCATGCATCCAAACGAAGATGCATCCCTGATACCTCCCGAGTTTTTTCGTCCTGACCAGGTTGTCTTTGACATTGTCTATACACCTCTTGAAACAAGCCTGCTTGCAGACGCCAGATCTCGTGGTCTTAGAACAATTTCAGGGGTCGATATGTTTATCAACCAAGCTGTCCTGCAATTTGAACGTTTTACTGGTTTTGACGCACCCGTCGACGTTATGCGACAAGTAGTTATGGAGCATCTTCAATCATGAAGATAGTACTGATCGGATATCGCGGTACCGGAAAAAGCCTAGTGGGGG
>JAXHTA010000369.1:0-4189 GCA_034190285.1 Thermodesulfobacteriota bacterium
CAGGCGTCTGCTGTACCTATGCCATTAAAGAAGCGATTATAGCCAAAGAGCACCAGAAGGGAGAACTCGATACCGCCATATTTTTCATAGATATTCGAACCTACGGAAAAGATTTTGAACGATACTATAACCGGGCCCAGGAGGAGGGGGTACGTTTTCTGAAATCAAAGATCGGTACAATAGTTCCGGCCGGAGATTCTGGAAATTTGCTGATAGGATATATAGACGAGACCGGCAGAAGGATTGAAGAAGAATTTGATATGGTTGTCTTGTCGGTTGGCTTCGGGGTGTCCAGGGAGGCGCTGGAATTGGCCGACAGATTGGGTATTGAGCTTGATTCATATCAGCATGCCCTGACGAACAGCTTTGAACCGGTACAGGCATCAAAACCCGGCATCTTTGTGTGCGGTACCTTTGAAAGTCCCAAGGATATCCCCCAGTCGGTCATTGAATCAAGTGCTTCGGCGGCGGTGGCGGAAAGTTATCTGGCTGAAACCCGCGGGTCCATCACGCGGACAAGAGAAATCCCCGAAGAGATTGATGTGCGGAATGAGCCACCGCGTATAGGCGTGTTTGTCTGTAATTGCGGGACCAATATCGGTGGCTTTTTAAAGGTTCCGGATGTAGTCGAATACGCAAAAACCCTGCCGAATGTCGTCTTTGCCGAGGAAAATCTTTTTAGCTGTAGTCAGGATACACAGGAGAAAATAACCGAGGTTATTAAAGAGCAAAAATTGAACCGGGTTGTCGTGGCGGCCTGTACTCCGCGTACCCATGAACCGCTTTTTCAGGAAACGGTTGTCAACGCAGGTATCAACAAATACCTCTTTGAAATGGCCAACATCCGCAACCAATGTTCCTGGGTTCACAGCGATGACAAAGAGGTGGCCACAGAGAAAGCCAATGATCTTGTGCGTATGGCGGTTTCCAAAGTAGGCCTGCTTGAGCCGCTCTATGATCCTGAAATATCAATGAAACAGTCTGCTCTGGTCATAGGTGGCGGAATTTCCGGAATTTCCGCGGCCAGGAATCTGGCCCGACAGGGATATCCCACTTATCTTCTAGAAAAAAGCGATACCATGGGCGGACAGGCCTTGAGTCTTCATGAAACCTGGCAGGGCGAAGATGTTCAGCGGAATCTGAAAAGGCTGATACAGGATGTCGAATCCGACAAAAACATCACTCTTTTCATGGAAGCTGAAGTCAAAAAGGTGGATGGGTTTGTAGGCAATTTCCAAACCACCATCGAAGCCGGCGGGAAAGAGCAGGTACTCGACCATGGTGTTGCGGTTATTGCGACCGGCGCTGCAGAGTTTAAGCCGGATCAATATCTTTATGGTAAGGATCCACGGGTTATGACCGGTCTGGAGTTGGATCGGAAGTTTATTGATGACGATTTGTCCTTGGATAAGATTGATTCGGCTGTTTTTATTCAATGTGTCGGCTCACGGATACCGGAAAGACCTTATTGTTCCAAAGTGTGCTGCTCTCACTCCGTAAAGAGCGCTCTTAAATTAAAAGAGTTAAAGCCGGATATGGATGTTTTTGTTTTATACCGGGATATGCGCACCTATGGAGAGCGTGAGGGACTGTATCGTGAGGCCCGGGACAAGGGCGTCGTCTTTATTCGTTACGATTTTGATAAAGGATTAACGGTTTCAAAAGACGATAACGGTCTTAATGTCCGATGCGCCGGCTATGTGCTTCAACGTGAATTGGAGGTCAGAGCGGATATGCTGGTTCTGGCTACGGCGATCATAGCGCCCCATGAAAATCCCGTAGCCCAGTTGTTTAAGGTGCCGGTGAATGATGACGGGTTTTATGTGGAAGCCCATGTCAAACTCCAGCCCATTGATTTTGCCACCCGGGGAGTATTTGTCTGCGGCCTGGCCCACTCGCCCAAACCGGTTGATGAGGCCATTGCACAAGGCCTTGGGGCGGCCTCAAGGGCTGTGACTCTTTTGTCCAGGGAAAAGGTTTTCGGGGACGCAGTAGTTTCCAGAATTGATGAACAGATCTGCTGGGGTTGCGGAAAGTGCGAAAAAGTATGCCCGTACAATGCCATCAAATTGCAGGAACGGGATGGCGGCAAAAGGGTCGCCCATGTTCAGGAGGCCCTATGCAAGGGATGCGGTTCATGCGCGGTGGCATGCCCAACAAGCGCCGCATCAATCTTCCATTATAATGACCAGCAGGTGCTTACCATGGTTGATGCGGTGCTGGGATAATAAACAACGGGCAAAAAACAACCGACTCAAAAGAGGATATTTAGCGCAATGGATGAAGAATTCAAACCAAAGATCGTTGCCTTTGCCTGTAATTGGTGTGCATATTCGGCCGCTGATCTGGCCGGTGTCAGCCGCTTTCAGTATCCGGGAAATATGCGGATCATTAGGGTGATGTGTTCGGGCCGGGTGAATCCCAATTTCATACTCGAGGCATTTAAAAAGGGGGTTGACGGGGTTTTGGTGGCCGGGTGACACATGGGCGACTGCCATTACCTGGACGGTAATATAAAGGCCGAAAAAGTGTTCAATATGACCCAAAGACTGGTTAGTATCCTTGGGATTGACCAAAAGAGACTTCGCCTGGAATGGATTTCTTCCGCTGAAGGCTTGCGTTTTGCTGAGGTCGCCAGAGAATTTGCAGAAGAGATACAATCGCTTGGGCCCTCTAAGCTCAAACAGGCTGCCTGATGGCGGCCGTATGTATAGAGGCAATTAAATGACAGAAATATCCGAACTTGTTGAAAGAACACAAACATACTACTGCCTGGATTGCGGGGTGTGTACATCGAGTTGCCCTGTTTCTAGGGTCTTCCCTGATTTTTCACCCCGGCAGATTGTGGAGCGCTCTCTTTATGAACTGGAGAGTCCGTCGGACGACACAATCTGGAGTTGCTTAACCTGTGCCCAGTGCAGCGTTCGTTGCCCAGCCGGCATTAATTTTCCTGAATTTATCCGTCTTATACGCAATGAAGCGAATTGCCGGGGCTATGCCGGAATCGTCACCCATAACGGGATACTACAGACAATTTCCTCCATTCAGGCCCTTGATATCAATCAAAACCGAAGATTTTGGATTGAGGACGGAAAAACCAGCGAAACAGGCGATGTCTTGTTCTTTGTAGGATGCAGGCCTTTTTTTGACGTCATTTTTGAGGATATCGACGCAGGTTCCATTCAGGGGGCCCGAAATGTATTGAAGATTCTGAATGCCTGCGGTGTAGCGCCGGTAATCAGCAACGATGAAAGGTGTTGCGGTCATGACGCGCTGTGGAACGGCAATGAGGAAAAATTTAGAAAGCTGGGCGCATTGAACCTGGATATGATTAGGGCTTCCGGGGCTAAACAGGTCGTTTTCAGCTGCCCTGAAGGATATGACACGTTCAGGAATATCTATCCCAAATATTTTGGCGAACTCGATTTTGAACCGGTTCATATCCTTAACTTTCTTTCTGAAAAGATTGATGAAAGCGCTGTTGGATTTAAGGAATTTCATAAGACCGTGACCTATCATGACCCCTGCCGCTTAGGCCGGCTTGCGGGAATTTATGACGCTCCCCGTAAGATCATGGAGGCGATTCCGGGGCTTGACCTTATAGAGATGACCCGTTCCCGTGAAAACGGCGTATGTTGCGGCACAAGCGGCTGGATAAACTGCACAAGCAGTTCAAATCTGATCCGAAAAGATCGCCTTTCCGAAGCAAGCGACACCGGCGCAGAGGTGCTGGTTACGGCCTGCCCAAAATGCCAGATTCATTTTAGGTGTGCCAAATCAGCCTTTGAGCTGGATATTGAAATAACAGACCTGTTGGATCTTATGGCAGATCTTTTAAAATAATTTTTTTTGGGGGGAAACATTGTGATTAAAGACATACTCGTCATTGGCGGGGGCATTGCCGGGATCCAGGCATCCCTGGATCTTGCCGAAATGGGTGTCGGGGTCCATATGGTTGAGAAACTGCCAAGTATCGGCGGCAAGATGGCCCAGCTGGATAAAACATTTCCTACCAATGACTGTGCCATCTGAATTCTTTCTCCGAAGATGCTGGATGTCGGTCGACATCCCAATATTTCTTTGCGGGCCTACAGTACGATCGAGAAAGTCGAAGGCCAGGAAGGTGATTTTAAGGTTACGGTACGTCGTAAAAAGCGTTATGTGGAGGAAGACAAGTGCACCGGTTGCG
>JAXHTA010000037.1:0-14474 GCA_034190285.1 Thermodesulfobacteriota bacterium
AACTACCGTAGCAGGCATCGGTCAAGATAAACGCCATAAAAAAAACAGCTACCACCACAAAACTGCATCTTATCGACTTCATCTGACTACCTCCTTAATAACAATCATTTATGTGCCTCTAGCTTCTTCTCTAATTCTTCCGGAAGCACAATCTTCCGATATTTGGGAAATTTGTCCCGGTAAAGAGGAGGACGTGGAATGAACTCCTTTGCGCTCTTAAGGTAAGGGACCTTAGTCTTCGTCCTCCATTCCTCTTCCTTTAAGAGCTGTAAGGGATTGTAGACTTCGTTGGAAAAAGCGCGTCCATACCAGACATCTTCCGGGACAAAAGGTCCGTAAGTCTGATGATCTATTTGTATAGACCATGCGTTGTGCCAACACCTTAACACCAATCCCCTGTCATGATGTTCTTGTGAAAACCAAGCCCCACCTGCCATATCAACAAGATACGCAGTTTCAGAGAGCCTCATAAGATCACCCGCACGGTCATATTGCTCATCCCGAAGCATCATTTTGGTGGTTTTTTCGTACCAGACGATCCTCTGCGTAAGGTAGTATTTAGGGTCTTTGTGGACTTCCCTGACAACGTAGCATTCGACCCCACCGTCTTCCCGGTAGGGATTCCAGGGGTATTTATCAGGGGAATCTACGGTCAGCGGCCTATTAGCAGTTTCGTAAATCACATCAGTACCAATAATAGTATGCGTGGAATCCCACGGCTGGCGTAAGAGCAGGTCATCATAGCTAATATCACTTCCAGCAATGCAGTCCTCTCTATCAGAAATACCCACTCGCCGGTTCCTTCTTAAAGAGGGGACATAGATCCAGATATCGGGAGTCTTCCTTTGTTGAAAGGTCTGCTGATATCTCTTGGAGAGCAAACCGGATCCCCTTTTTTCCGGTGGCTCAAAGTAAACCTGAAGCTGATAATTGATGATTTCACCTACCTTACATTTCTCATAATCCAGTAGTGCATTCCAGTTATAGGGTTGAGTAAACTTCTGCGTAACGGCTCTTTGAATCAAATGCCCCCTCTTATTCAGTCGCATAGAAAGAAAAGCCGTATCACAATAATGGCTGAAAACCTGTCCACTATGGTTTGTAAACCATGCCAGTTCATCACCGGTATAAGGGGCCTTGAAAGGAAACTTCTCAGCAGGAAGCCAGGGCCACTTCTTGTCTTTCTCCCCTTCAGGAATGGGCTCATCCAACTGAATCCAAGTCTTACCCTTGTCCTGGGACCATTCTAATCCTGCCTCCTTACCGGAAGGCTGTTGAGCATAAGAATAAAGGGGCAACGTCAGCATTATGGCCATGCCCAAAAAGGAATACAAAACACTTATTCTCCTCGATGTCATGATGACCCTCCTTTCCTTCCATCATTGTTATATGGTCAGCAATAATCAGTTGTACATGACACTATTTAACCAGCGAATACGCCGCATCAATATCTTACAATCATACACACTGGGCTAAATTTTTCTAACAGAACCACGTGGCTTTACACTCAATCGTGAGGGTAGACTTGGACCTTGGTTTCCGAGCATTATGCAGTACTGGAGAGCATCATTTGAAATAAGCGCCTTGCAGGTGCTCAAGAAACACCCGGACCGGCCTGAACCGTAGCCATTAATTAGAATATCACCAGGGGCGCTCTTTAGATTTGAAAGAAACTCCGCGTGATTTTCATTATGTGCAGTCTTTTGGCAGCTCATATGTCCAGGTAGTATCTGAACGAAACCTAGTATTTTTCTTCAAGGGCAAGGAAGATCAACATCTTAACCGCAGAAATATATTACTAATCCGAGCGTTTTCATTTAGACACTAAAATTTATCAGGCCTTACGAATATTGCTTCTAAGGCAAATGGATGTCTAAATGATTATAGCCTCATTAGTAAATTTCTTGAGGGCTAAGATTTTTATCTGACGTATAGATTGGCGAAAAAGACTGTTTTCGTTCTGGCACTGGGTAAAACCTCCACCTCCTGGGCTCGATCATTCATCCTGTCTCTCTTCCGGGGTAGAGGGAATATGGCCTGGGACTCTTATACCGTACTCACCCCATCTCTCCCTCATCCTCCTCTCGTCCTCAGGCTGAATCTCTGTGCATAAAGGAGGAAACCTCTCGCCCCCATACTGCTCCTGTGGCTCAAGCTCCCAGTTAATCGTAGCATCGACCAGGACCCTAGCCCATTTGCCTTGGCCATATTTCATAACATTCCTGGCGCGCAGAGGAGTTGAGGGATCAAGCGCACCACCAAAGGTCCCCGGGAAGACAAGGAGTTGATTCGTATCTGCGTTCATCCTGTAGGCTATGGCCCACTCAACCGCCTCACTATCGTGAATGTCTATGTCCTCGTCAACAACTATTACTATCTTCGCACTGTTATTTGCAACACCCGCACCCCAGATAGCGTTTGCAACCTGTTTGGCATGCCCACGATATGCCTTCTTGATCCTGATCTTTAGAATCGTAGAGTTAGTCACATTGTGCGTCCACACGTCAAGCACTCCCGGCACACCAACAACTTCAAGGAGATTCCAGGCAACTGCGGAGAACAAGGGAGCGGCATAAAAGGTGGCCTCCGACCATCTATGAGGTGAACCCCCTTCGATACTTCCCCTGAATACGGGGTTGTCTCGGTAAGTTATACATGTAACCTTTATCGCAGGTTTTGGAGATTTCAAACCTCCATAATAACCGGTGTATTCACCAAAGGGCCCCTCCATCATGAAGTTGGAGGGATCGGGAGAAATGAAACCCTCGATTACCATCTCAGCCGAGGCAGGCACAAGAAGATCATTAGTCTCGCATTTAACGAGCTCACATTTTTGCTGCCTTAAAGAAGATACATAATCGTATTCAGAAAACCCATCATGAATCAAGGGTGCGCTGGCAAGCATAAGTAATGCAGGGTCCCATCCATACACGACTGCAACAGGCATATCCTGCCCCATATCCATGTACTTCTTGAAATGATGACCCCAATGCTGGGTGAGGGCAAGCAAAACACCAATCCTGTCCCTGCCTACAATCATCCCTCTATAGGTTCCGGCATTAAGCAACCCGTTGTCTGGGTCCCCTGTCACAACCGCACAATAGGTATTTATGTACCTCCCTCCATCCTGCATACGCCATTGCGGAACAGGTATATCGAAAAGGTCTATTTCATCTTCTCTTATGATATTCTCCTTAACTGGACCCGTATCCACTGTTTTAACACCCAAAGGCTTTATGAGTCTCTCCTTTATTACTCGTGTGATTTCCTTATAAGGCGTGTCCTTTGAGAGACCTAAAGCCAGGGAAATCCTCTCCCGCGAACCCAAACCGTTCGTGAAAAGCCTACTGCACCAAGTGTCCCGGTGATCCTTTATGTTATCGAATAACAGGGCAGGTCCATTCCTATTCAACACCTCCCGTACTATCGCACCTATTTCCCTGTTCCAGTCAACCTCACACTCGACCCGTGATAGTAACCCTTCTTTGTCCAGAGTAGAAATCCATTCCCTTAGATCATAATAGGCCATGTCTTCTCCTCCTGATCGTAAAAGCTCAAAAAAACTTTAAGGGAAGCTACATCAGAAACTGTAGCTCAACTCAACTCCAATCGTATCCCAGTTCCGATACCTCCCTACAATATCATCAGTATTACCCATACGCTGCCAGTAGTTGACTGCAAGCTTTAAATAATCAGAAAATTCAAAGGTCACCTCTGACTTGCACTGAAAGGCACCATCATGATGCCACCAGTAACCAGTAAAAAATGTCCCCAGACGATCATCATACCACAGCTTTCTTAGGGCCAGTACCGTAATATACCAGTCCTTCGGAAGACTCTTCTCAGGCCACATTCCATCAGTGCTCCGCCAGTCAAGATAATGAAGTATAGAAGGCTGAATAGTCGTCGTAAGCTCCCCCTTTAACCACGACGCCTCAAAGGCAATCGCACTCCCTATAGTATCCCTCTTCGCTACACCATCCACCCCAGGCGTAAACGTGTCCTCCCTCCTATCAGAAACATAGTTGTTGGTCGTGTAAATAGTCTCATTCCGGAAGACCCAGCTCCTCCCAAAAAACCAAAAACCCTTGTCAAGCGCAAAACCAAAATGATGCTGACGCGTAAATTTTTTCTCAAAATCCACAATATAAGGCGGTAAACCAGCAGGAGCCGTCGGATCAAACGTAACCTCCCTCTTGAACATAGTAGGCTTATAAGTCAGTTTATTAAGATACAATAAACTTACATCCCAACCCTTCTTTATCATATTGAACCTTACCCCATAACCATGATTCCCAAAATCAGTTTGACTAACCCTATCCGTTGTAATACGGAAAAAAGGCGGGAACGTCCCCGAACTGGTAGGGGGCTGATACGTCGTCCCCGGAAATGGCCCCCTGTCTTCTTCAAAATCTGGTATCCATAACATTTGAAGCGAAGCATCCGACCAGTAATACGTAAAATTCGCCATCCAGGTCGGAATCCTCGCCCACTCGTGAAGATAACCCAGCTCCCTGAAATCCCCAGGATTCACAATGTTCCACTGCCCACCTAAAGGACCTTCCATCTTGCCCCATACCACCTGCTGCTTCCCCAACCTCATGTACCAGCTCTGTCGGGACGTCGACAAATAAAACTCCCTGAAAATGTCCGTAAATCTCCTGTAACGCTCCGCATAATGCTCACCATTTAGAGGTAAAGATTCATCCCAGTCATCAACAGCATCATATTGAAAATTAAGAATATTAACTAATTCATAACCTTGTCCAAACCTGTAACGCCACTCAACTTCAGCCTCCCAGAAAATATTCGCAAACTTCCACTCCCTCGGTATCCCCGCTACACCTTCGCTTTGCGTCGTGCCATGCGTGTTAACATAGGTCCGGTTCCTCAAAAAACCCCTCAAAAATAGCCCGGGAACCGATTCCTCAATAGGATCAAGGGCATGCCCAATAGGATCCCAGAAACTTATCTTCTCCTCAAATGTGTCCAAAAAACTACCGTAGCAGGCATCGGTCAAGATAAACGCCATAAAAAAAACAGCTACCACCACAAAACTGCATCTTATCGACTTCATCTGACTACCTCCTTAATAACAATCATTTATGTGCCTCTAACCTCTTCTCTAATTCTTCCGGAAGCACAATCTTCCGATAATTGGGAAATTTGTCCCGGTAAAGAGGAGGACGTGGAATGAACTCCTCAGGGCCTTTCAGTTTAGGCTCCTTTGTCTCTTCCCTCCAAAATTCCTCTTTAAGCAGCTGAAAAGGATTATAGATATCGGTAGGAAAAGGTTCTCCATACACATATTCGTCCTTCCTAAAGGGTGCCCAGGTACGATGGTCTATATCAACGGTCCAGGCGTTGTGGTGCAGTCTCGACAGTAATCCCTTTTTATGATGCTCCGGAGAAAAATAATCAGAGCCTGCCCTGTCAACAAAGTAGGTAATTTCTGTTATCCTCAGTATATTGCCCTTCTTATCATATGCCTCATCCCTAAGCATCAATTTGGTAGTCTTTTCGTACCAGATGATTTTTTGGCTTAGATAATAGCCCGGATCTTTGTGGACTTCCTTTACCACATAACACTCCATGCCACCGTCTGAGCGGTAGGGGTTCCAAGGGTATGCATCGGGTGAATCGACAGCCAACTTTACCTCCGCAACTTCATATAGGACGTCGGTGCCAATTATGGTGTGGGTGGATTGCCATGGCATGTGCAAGAAGGCATCATCCCAGGTCTGGTCACATCCCATAATGGTGTCTTCCCTATCAGTTATACCCACCCGTCTGTTCCTTCTCAACGAGGGAATATAGCTCCAGATATCAGGAAACTTCGTAAATCCAGGTGTCTCTTGGTATCTCATTACGAGAACACCAGCTCCCCTCTTTTCCGCTGGTTCCAGATAGAGTTGGAGTTGTCTGTTAAACATCTCGCCCGGCTTTAGTTTGTCTAAATCTGATAGATCCTGCCAGTTATGGCTCTGATGTATACGGAACCCAGCAGGCCGTTGAATCAAATGTCCTCTCTTGTTAATCCTTATGGAGAGAAAAGGGAGGTCAACATAGTTACCAAAAACAAAACCACTATGGGCAATGAACCATGCCAACTCATCACCCGTGTAGGGGGCCTTAAAAGGAAATTTCTCACTCGGAAGCCAATGCCATTTTGTATTTTTCTCTCCTTCAAGGATTGGCTCATTCAGCTGTATCCAGGTCTTTTCCTTGTCCTGGGACCATTCTAGCCCGGTCTCCTTTTCAAGGGAAGACTGTTGAGCATGACACCAAAAAGGCACAATCAACATAATAGCCAGGGCCAAAAAATAATTCAGCGTACCTGATCTTATCGATGTCGTCATTAGCACCTCCTTATTTCTTTTGATTCACTCAGAATCCCCGGTCAACACATGGTTTACTTTCGGTTCGTGTCCCACCACCTCCTCAAAATATTTGATATATTCCCGCGGTTAGAGTTTTACTTTTCCTTGCTCTTAATCAAGAAACCTCGTATTCGTTCAGATACTAATTAGTACTCTGAATTTACCATTAAAACTAAGTATAAGGACTCCCACGCAAAACCTCAGTTGAGATCAGATTTCAAATTGGTCTTCGGATAAGACTTATTAAAAGCAGAAGGACATCGACCGAGATAAGGCCTGATAGCAATCTGGTTGTGGCCCGAAGTTTTCAGTGATCAGGGACGGAAAGAGATCAGCCTGTTGGAAGATCTTGAGAGGGAAACAGTCGTCTTCGTAGCTTATGGTATACTGACGCAGCTTGAGAAACCGGGCTTTGACGAGACTACCCCTGATGAATAACTCGACACTTACATTGAAACCAGGTTGATATGAAGAGTAACTGAGCAAAATTAATAGCTCCTCATGAGAATCTGAACATAAAGAACAACCTTTGAAACCCGAAGGCATAATTCATAGCAGTTGCTCAAACGGATCTTAATCCATGCTTATAGAAAGCACCATTGGTTTTACGCTTAGCGATTTTTATCCTCATTCAAAACCATACTGAATCCACTTGCGCTCAACTTTCTCCTGCACTTCCTGAGGATAAATTGTCCTGAATGATGATTTCCTGGGAACAAACTCAGAAGGCCATTCCACAGGCCAAGTGGCGTCATAAAGAATGGCCGGGGCAGTTGCACTCACTCTTTCTTCGGGGTTACCCCAGGCAAATAGTGGATTTGATGGCCCTTTCCTAGGGTAGATTCTATCTGGATGCACCCTGGTAGCCCAGACATGTACAACCTCAGCAGGATTAAAAACATCGACATCGTCATTTACTACTAGAATGTTAAAGCCGACCAACCGCCAGGATAGTTCAGCGGCCGATGCATATAGATGAGCTATACCTGCCCTTGGTGTCTTCGTGGAAATTACTACAAGTTGAGCAGAGCTTGTTGGAAGAATATTGACATCTACTACAGGAAGGCCGTTTTGCGCAAAATATTTTTTAAACTCAGCTGCCCAAGCAATACTATAGCTCAAATGACCTTCATCCACTGGAACACCCATATTTGACATTGTCAGAATAGGATTGTCTCTGAAAGTAATTGCCTGGATTATGAAAACCGGGCGATCTCGGTCCCTGGGCGTTGCCGCATATCCTGGATATTCCCCGAAAGGTCCTTCCCATAGTCTTGCATGAGGAGGCATAAAACCTTCTAAGACTATTTCTGAAGAAGCGGGCACGAGTAGATCATTCGTTTCACATCTGACTACATCAAGGGGACGTCCGCGAAGTCCCCCTGCAGTATCCATCTCGGAAATTCCCACCGGAAGTTTACAGCCACTAATGAAGAGACTTATTACGTCGGAGCCAATAGCTATAGCAAGGGGCATTGCCTCATTTCTGGCTTCATATTCTTGATACATCATCAGGCCCTGCTGCCCTGGAGAGAAATATATGGATAGGCTCCTACGGTCATGGATCATAGCCCGATACATACCCCAATTTATCCAGCCAGAATTGCGGTCTTTGCTAGCGACAATGTGGAAAGTGCAGAGATATCTGCCACCATCTCCATCATGGATCATGGGTGCCGGAAACTTATAGAGATCGACTTCATCTCCTATCATCCTATTTTCCTTACAAGGCGCTTCTCCGATAATATTGGGCTTTGTAGAACGACCCATTTTCTCAAGATACAGATCCTGGAGTTCTCTTACGGTAGCCACATCCGGATCCTTGTGGCCAATCATCATGGCAAAGCGCTTATAATTTGCCAGAGTTGCGGTACAGATGCGAAATCCTTCAGGATAACCCCTGATTTTCTCAAATAACGCGGCTCGTTGTCCTCCTGCCTTGACACTTCTTCCCAAAGTCAGTTCACACAATCTTCTTGCTATTGCCCCCACTTCCAAATCCCAATCCACTTCTTCTGTTACCTTTGTTAGTTCCCCTTCGCTTTCTAAATCGCCAATAAACTCTCGTAAGTCTTTATGTGGAAAGGGCATTTTTTCCTCCTTGCTCAAAGATGATTTTAAGCGCTTAATAGAGGCCTGCATGTTGAGGGAGGCTGCCATAGTCCTTTAAAATCTTGATCGACCATGGTTGAGAAAGCTGCTCCCCAACCTTAGTCCTGAGCCAGATTTTGTCTGCTCCTGGCAACCTTTCACCTGAGCTATTGACAATCGCCTTAACTACCCTCATTTCGTAATTCTCTTTCTTTCTTACATTAATGACCTGCGCTTCGCCTTCCTTAAGTTCGCTTAAGTCCCTTACTAAATATAATTCATATTCAGCCATCCTCATCTTCCCTTTCACTGATCAGTTTTTGTAGAATAACCTCAAGAACTTGACAACCCGCAAGAATTTGCCTTTTGGAAATAGGACGCTTTGACTCGTGGGGATCACTTTTGGCAAAGCCACATAAGCATCCCAACCTCGTCAAACTTATCAAACGGCAAATTGGCCACGAAATCCTGCTCAGGATAGCCCCATAAGACTGCCTTTCAAACGCTGGCATACTGTTCTGCATAAGCCAAAGCTCTGTCTAGCCCAAGAGGCGTGCCACTAGCAATGAAGAATTTGATATGTGGTTCTCCCAAGAAAGGCCCCTAATAAGGGTCAAAGAACTTCATTTTCAAAGGCTAAATTTTTGCCAATCATTTATGTGCCTCCAACTTTTTTTCTAATTTTTCGGGAAGTACAATCTTCCGATAGTTGTGAACTTTCTTTAAGTGAAGAGGGGGCCTGGGAAGCAAATCCCGAGCACTTTTCAAATAAGGTATCTTTGTCCTTGCCTCCATTCTTCTTCCTTTAAAAGTTGTAAGGGATTGCAAATATCCATGGCCAAAAGAGGCCTGCCATAAGAACTTTCGTCTATTGCAAATGGACAGTAAGTCCGGTGATCTGTATCCACAGTCCAGGCATGGTGAAATCGCCACATTGTAATCCAATTTGAATGATATCCCGGAGAAAGGTAATCCGCGCCTGCCCTGTCAACAATATAGGCATGCTCCACGACCCTCAGGAGGTCGCCTTTACAATCATACTGCTCATCCCGGAGCATGGTTCTTTCATACCATTACGATCCTTCCATACGATCCTTTGACTGAGATAATACTCAGGATCGCGGTGGCCCTTTTTTGACCACGTAGCATTCCATACCGCCATCATCCCTGTAAGGGTTCCAGGGGTATTTGTCTGGGGAATCCACTGCCTGCCTTTCCCCGGCAAGTTCATAAAGAACGTCGGTTTCAATAATGGTATGTGTGTATCGCCACGGAACTCGCAATACCATATCATCCCAGTTTATATCACAACCTGAGCCGAAGTCGGCTCTATCGGAGATGCCAACCCGCCGCCTCCTCCTTAACGAAGGGACATAAACCCAGATATCAGGATATTTTGTAAATTTCGGCATCTCCTGGTACTTTTTAGCGATAAAGCCCGTGCCCTTCTTCTCCTGGGGGCCCAGGCATATCTGAAACTGAAAAAATAAGGCCCACATGGTTTTAGCAAATTTCAGTCTAGTAATTCATTCCAGTTATGAGTTTCTGTGTTGCGTTGGCAGTAAGCCCTTTGAATAAAATGCCCCCGCTTATTAATTCTTATTGAAAGCGCAGCAGTAACATAAGTCCTCGTAAAAACCTGGGCTGCATGGTTTGTGAACC
Organism: Thermodesulfobacteriota bacterium; assembly: GCA_034190285.1. Classification (GTDB taxonomy): domain Bacteria; phylum Desulfobacterota; class DSM-4660; order Desulfatiglandales; family Desulfatiglandaceae; genus JAXHTA01. The sequence goes on from JAXHTA010000037.1 coordinate 10,134, forward strand.
ATGCCAGCTCATCACCCGTGTAACGAGCCTTGAAAGGAGACTTTTCAGCCGGTAGCCATACTCCCTGTTTTTCCCTCCTTCTGGGATTGACTCATCCAGCTGGATCCAGGTCTTCTCCTTGTCCTGAGACCATTCTAAGTCTGTATCTTAGGCAGCGGAAAACCGTTTAGCATAACTGTACGGCGGCACAATCAGAATAATAGCCGGCGCAAGAAAACAATCAAGAATACTTCTTTTCCTCAACTTCATTGTCAACCTTTCCTTGTTTGGAGTTTCTTATAACAAGCGATCAACACGTTGTTTACTCGCAATTGGACAAATTGCCGATCGAATCATTTATGGCTTTCCAGCTTCTTCTCTAACTCCCCCGGTAGGACAATCTTTCGGTATTTGGGAAACTTGTCACGGTAGAGAGGAGGACGCGGAATGAAGTCCTCCGGGCCATTCAAATAGGGCACCTTTGTCTCCTCAGACCAGAATTCCTCTTTTAGCAGCTGCAACGGATTGTATATCTTGAAAGACCATGGGTCTTTATAATTTATTTCCTCTGCCGAGAAGGGAGCCCAGGTCCGATGGTCTATGTCCACAGTCCATGCATTGTGGTGCAGCCTCTGGGTTAATCCCTTATCATGATGTTGTGGTGAGAAGTAATCCCCACCTGCCCTGTCAGTAAAATACGTAATTTCCGTTACCCTGTAGAGGGTCCCCTTACGATCATAGGCCTCATCCCGGAGAGCAAGCTTCGTGGTCTTTTCATACCAAACGATTTTTTTGCTGAGATAATAGTCCGGATCTTTGTTGACTTCCTTCACCACGTAACACTCCATCCCACCGTCTTCCCGATAGGGGTTCCACGCGTATTTATCAGGGGAGTCTACTGCCTGCTTCACCCCGGCAACCTCATAGAGCACATCAGTACCAATAATGCTATGGGTTGCCTGCCAAGGCCATCTGACTATCGCGTCATCCCAGCTCTGGTCACTTCCGGAAATACAGTCCTCTTTATCGGTTATACCAACTCGGCGGTTCCGTCTTATGGCAGGAACATAGACCCAAATATCAGGATACTTCGTGAATTGAGGGTTCTCCTGGTATTTAAAAGCAATCCACCCGGCCCCCCTTTTTTCAGGCGGCTCTAAGTATAGTTGGATTTGATGATAATAACTCTCCCCCGGCTTCAACTTGTTCAGATCCAGTATTTCGTTCCAATTGTGGGTCTGCGTTATTCTGAATCCCGAAGACCTTTGAATCAAATGTCCTCTCTTGTTAATCCTTATAGAGAGAAAAGGTGTTTCACTATACTGGCCGAATACAAAGCCACTATGGGCAAGAAACCATGCCAGCTCATCACCAGTGTAAGGGGCCTTGAAAGGAAACTTTTCAGCCGGTAGCCAGGGCCACTCCTTGTTCTTCCCTCCTTCAGAAATAGGCTCATCCAACTGTATCCAGGTTTTTTCCATATCCTGGGACCATTCTAATCTTGTCTCTTCTTCCCCGGAAGACTGTTGCGCATAACACAAGAACGGCACAATCAGCATCATAGTCAGTGCAACAAAAGAATCAATAACACCTCTTTTTTTCAACTCCATGATTAGTCCTCCTTCTCTTAAGTTTCTCTAAATAGGCGATTAACACATTGCTTGATTACGGTTCGTGTCCCACCTCCTCCTGTCAGTAACATTCGCTCGTGGTTATACTTCAGCCCCTTGAAATAACTTTAAGCTTGTTACAGGCTTGCTGGGGGGGGTTGCATCGTTATTCTGTCGGAGGATCTAAAGATAAACTTTGGTTTGATCCAGGACAGAAGCGATGGAAGAAGAAGAAGTGCCGAAAACATATTTGCCATCATCACTACGGCCAGCATCCCTCCCAGTATGGCCTGAAATCGAATCTCCGAAAGCACCAGAGCCAATAAACCCACCGTTACAGTGGCAGCAGTAAAAAAAATCGCCCTCCCAGCAGTAGTAATCGCTTTTTCATAAATCAGACCAATCTCCCTCCCCCCTTCCATTTCATCCCTCAGCCTCGAAATCAGATACAGGGAATAATCCACCCCCACACCAATCCCCAAAGCGGCCACAGGTATGGTATATATAAAAAGCCCTATCTTGCCAAAACCCATGACCGCAAAGGTGATAAAGTTCCCGAGAACCAGCGGAATAAACACTATCAGACCTGCAGAAATGGAACGAAACGCTATGGAACAGAAAACAAGCACCACAATAAGCATAATGATAATGTTAGATATCTGGGATTTCGCAATCACTTCGATAATTGCCCCGTAAATTCCAATCAGTCCCGCTGCCTGCACAATATCTGCATCACTTTTCCTGTTTGCAGGATCGGACAAGAACTCAGCAGTATCACGGATAACACTATTTACTGTTTCCGCCAGATGATCCCTCATAAATATTTGAATATTGGCCTGACGAAAATCCAGCTCAAAGAAGGAGCGCGGATCCTCCGGCCCGCTCCCTTCCACAAAACTGTCGAGGAATTGCATGGTCATAGGCCTGTTAGTAGGAAGAACTTCCCAACGGGGATCTCCGTCATGCATAGCTCTGTTCACCTGTTTCAAGATGTTTACATAGGAGACAGTATACCCAACATCTGGCCTCCTCTCCAGGCGCCTCTGCAAGGCCTCCGTGTCCCGGGCAAGCTCCACATTCCATAGATCCTCCGCCTCCTTCCCACCAATGTAAATAGAATATAGATTTGTACCAGTAAACTTATTGTCAAGCACTTCCACCGCACGATTATAATCAGAATCCTGCCAGAAATTGGGTGAGCCGGGGGTCAAATCCCCAACTTTCACCCTGCCTGTTCCTATTAGCGCGATAATAAGACAGATTAGACCAACACCCATGACCACCCACCGACTCTTCCCTAACGACGCATACGCCATCTTGACAAATATTTTCCCCCTTACCTCTTTTTTTTCTCTTTCCATCGATTTCTGACTCACTGGCAAGTAGGATAGAATAATAGGAACAAAGGTAAACGTCGTCAGTAATATGCTCAAAATCCCCGTGGCAGCCACAACAGACATCGAACGCACTATTATAAAAGGAAGCAGAGCCAAGGAGGCAAAGGCAGCACTGTCAGTGATAATTGATGTGCAAGCGGGACGAAAAAGACCAGCAACGGCAGATACACAGGCCTCCTTCTTATCTCCAATTCTACGAAGTTCTTCATAATACCTGCTCATCATCTGAACCGAGTGACCATGCGCCAAGGCCAAAACAAGAAATGGAACCGTCATGCTCAACACATCAATGCGAAACCCGATAAAACCCAGCATCCCCATTCCCCAAATAACAGCCATAACACCACCGCATAGGGGCAATATGACCCCCCTGACACTCCTGAAATCAATGTATAAAAGAAGGACCATGGCCGCTACCGCAACACCAAAAATGTAAAGAATCTTGTTCATAGATTGCTTAAGATAGGCAAGCTCAATCGGTCTTCCACAGATATGAAACTCTGTGTTCGCATCCTCTTCTGCTCCTGTTATCTCCTTTATGCTATCAAATATATATTCATAATCGTGCAACCAATTGAAGTTACACAAAATGACAGTTCCCTTGAAATCCTTTGAAACCAAATTGCCGTATATTTTTTCATCATTGATAATAGCCCTACGCATAGTGGAAAGGGTCTCCATGTCACCTCCCAGGACCCTTTCCGTCATCTTCCTGTAATTATCAATGTGTACAAAAGACGTGCCTTCTGCATCAATAGTGGTAAACATATACTTCAGCTTAGAACAGGCTATCGAAAGAATCTTGTACCTCACTACACCACGAAGAAGAGAAATCTTCTCGGTAATCCGGTTTATCTTCTCCAGATTAGCAGGGTCAAGAACATCCCCCTTTCTAACAACCATGGCAATGGCAACAAGATTAGCCCCCCCAAAAACATCAATCATTTTCTTGTGTAACGCAGCATAAGGATGACCTATCGGCGTAACATTACCCGCGTCATGATAAAGACGGACATTCTTCATTTCATAAGCAAAAAACAGTGTTCCCAATAAAACAAGGATACCCACTAAAACCCTATACTTGATTATGACTTCCGCAATCCTTCTCGCCATGACCATCCTCCCCTAGAAAATTTCAAACAGACCCGATCCTTATAGAAATCCGTGCCTAACAGAAAGGCCTTGAGCTTGAAGACTTAAGGCGTTATTCAGGATGTCTCATATAATATCCAAACGGATGTCAAGACATGCTAGTCGAAAAAACGTTCTTTTTCCCATGGAATCAAGACCATGGTTAGTGTCGGTTATAAATTGATTGGCAGTGAAATGAAGATTGATATTAACACAAAGAGAAG
>JAXHTA010000370.1:0-4156 GCA_034190285.1 Thermodesulfobacteriota bacterium
AGGGGATTAATTGATTGAAATCATTTAAAACCTCCCTCCCCCTTGAAGGGGGAGGGTTCGGGTGGGGGTGAAAGCCCCTAGATATCGAGCTATTACGACAGAATGGCTGAGATATCGGAGAAAGAGGGTCTTGGTGACCGGGTACGATGAGGAAAAAGGTGGGATTAAGCAGCTAAATGGACCACCTCAATATTGAAGACGCCCAGGTAAGGCCGGCCCCAAAGGCCACGAGAAGCACGTAGTCGCCTTTCTCCAGCAGGTCTTTCCTGTTGGCTTCGTCCAGCGCGATGGGTATGGATGCCGACGATGTATTACCGTATTTGTGGATGTTGGTGTAGACTCTTTCCATGGGAATTTCAAGACTCTTTGCCAGGCTCTGAATGATTCTGATGTTGGCCTGGTGAGGGACCACGAGTGCGATATCTTGGCTGGAAATGGAATTATGTTGCAGCGCCTCCCTGGTGACCGAGGCCATACATTCGATTGCCTTTTTGAAAAGCCGGTTTCCCTCCATCCTCATATGATAGGGCATTGTGTCGATATCCTTCAGGATGTCGGGGAGATAGGAGTCTCCGTTAGAGGAATACAAAAGCTCCCACAACGTCCCGTCCGATTTCAAATGGGTGGACAGAATTCCATTCTGTCCTGTCGTGGAAGTGAGCACTACTGCACCGGCCCCATCAGCCATCAGCACGCACGTGCTTCGATCCTTCCAGTCCAAAACACGGGAGAGTCGGTCCACTCCTACGACAAGTGCTGTCCCGCATGTCCCGGAGCGGATAGCGTTATTTACCGAGTCGAGGGCATACAGGAAGCCCGAACATCCGGCCGAAACGTCAAACGCGGCGGCATTTTCGGCATTCAGCTCGTTTTGAACCATGCACGCGGTAGAAGGGAACAGACGGTCCTGGGTTACAGTGCCCACAACGATCATGTCCAGGCTCTCGGGAGACATTTGGGCCATCTCCATGGCCTTTAGAGACGCCCTTGCGGCCAGATCCGCGGAATTTTCCTTTTTTGACGAGATACGCCGTTCCTTAATACCGGTGCGGCGTGTGATCCATTCATCGCTCGTATCTACTATGGTTTCGAGATCTTTATTTGATAGAATTCTCTTTGGTATTGACGAACCTGTTCCAATAATATGTGCTTCGGGCATCTTCTTAGCGGCCTCTGTTTTGTAAGATTAATGTGGCTTTGATAAGAGCCTGATTTGGGCGTCCAGAATATAGGGGAAAACAGTATGCCTGTCAATAAGATTAGAGGTACGGCAGGCCCAAGGCCCTTGCCCAAACACAAAGTCAGGCCATCCGGATTTCTTCCGCCTTGATCTTGATGAAAAGCCCTGTCCTTCGTTTAGGGGCAAGTAGAGCTCGAGGGTTGAGACTAATTAAGGGATTTCCCCGGAGACCCCTGCGATATTTTTGATATCCTTCCCGATTTTTGACCTATAATATTCTACTTTGCTGTCATTGGACATAATCATATCGAGTTGCCTGGAATGCATGGTAAGGTAACCAAGGATTTTCAGACGTTCTCTCATGGAATCCTTGTCATGACCCTCCAAACGGGCAATCAGGTTGTCATCATTCAACTCCACCCTGAAGCCATATTCCTCCAAAATTTCTTTCAAGAAAAAGATCCTCTTTACCCTCCTGGCATAATCCGCGGCCCCACCCTTGAACTGGAAGCTTATGTAATTCTCGCCGGCCCTGTCACTGACCAGTGTCTCTATAGTCGAAAAATGAAAACCGAGTCTGGAGTTTAGGCTGCAGTAATTCTTCGAGATCATGAAGTAATTGCGATTACCATATTGTGAGCGCGCCCCAAGGACTAGAGCCGGATTTGCAGTGGCCTGAAACATTACCGACATAAAGCCCCTTCCATCAACCGGTGGTGGCCCTTCCCAGGGAATGGCGGTAATACCTTCCCATATAGCCAACATAGGTATAGATATAATCTTGTCTATAGACACGTACTTGCCCCCCACCTCCTCGCTGAATCCGTCATCAAGGTTTAACACCCACCACTGCATCGGAACGTCGCAGTGCAACTGTTTGCTGGACCGTTCCGGGAAATGATGCTCTTTTCCGAACCGGAACATTTCGTCTACCGATTTTTCGTGGCAAAAGCGGGTAATGTCATGGAAAGTCTTGCAGCCTGCGGGGTTGAAGTCCGGAGCATCGGGATTTAAAAGAGTCAATGGGGCAATATACTGTGCAGCGCCTTTGAGGGCCTCGTAGACCGGACTCCCCTCCATAAGGTTCTTTGCGGCTTCCCGGTTCACTAATGTGTCCTCTATACGGCCCGCATAGATTCTAAGGCCGTCAGCATCTACGGTGACTACCTCACCATCCTTCAGCCGGCCGAGGTCCCCCTTAACCGCAAAAAGGGCAGGGACTCCGAACTCCCTGGCCACATTCGCGAGATGCCCGGCCAAGCTCCCCTGTCCGGTGACGACAGCAATGGTCCTGTTCAGAAGCGTGGCCCAGCGAGGAAGCGCCTGGGCCGTAACCAAGACTGCTCCATCAGGAAACCTGAGGGCATCCATATCCTTTCTGACGTTGAAGACAGGCCCTGCAGCAATACCCGGACTGGCTGTGACCCCTCCATCTAAGATTTCCACTCCATATTTATCGTCTTTTAGTTTCTCAGAGGTTCGTCGGTTTCTTACCTTGGCCTGCTGCAAGGGACGACACTGAAGGACTGTGATAGTTCCATCAGGCACTACTGCCCACTCAACATCCACCGGCACCCGATAGTACTCTTCAAGCCGTATGCCCAAACCCGCAAGCTCCAGGGCCTGTTCATCGCTCAAAGAGGCCGTGTGTCGCTCATTTCCGGTCATATCCATTCTGCAGATCCCCTCCTCAGGGTAGCACACGAATTTTCTTTCCTTGAGTGGAATATCTTTTTGCAGGATTACCATGGGATCCTCGCGTGAGATCACAAAGAGATCGGATACGGCACTCCCATCCACTACCGATTTTGGAAGGCCCCATACCGAGTTGATCACTATTGAATCCCCCTTCACACCCACGGGGTTTCTGGAATAAAGGACCCCTCCCGAAACCGCATTCACCATACGCATGCAACCAACACACATGGCCACGTCTTCGTCACGGATGCCCCGGTTCAGGCGGTATGTCATAGCCGGAAGGGCATATTTGCCGGCTACTATCTCCTTATATGTTTCCAGGATATTTTCACTGGTCACGTTGAGTGAAGATCGATACTGTCCGGCAAAAGATGTGCCTGGGAGATCTTCGCCCAGGGCGCTGCTGCGCATGGCCACAGTTACTCTATTTCCCTCCTCGGCCTCCAGGAGTCCAAACTGCTCAGAGATGTCGCCGGAGACATCTTCCGGGAGCGCTGACCTAATAATCAGTTGTTGAATGTCTGCGCTGAGGCCAAAGAGTTCATCTAGCCTTTCCACGGCGGCGGCCTGGATGCGACGGTCAATTTCCGGTTGAAGGTCGTTGTATTCCATGAAACGGTGGTAGGCCTGTGCGGTAATGACAAACCCGCTGGGAACCTTCAGATGAAGCCTGTTTGAAATCTCTCCGATGTTTGCCATCTTGCTCCCAACTTGATCCGTCGATCCTTTGTCCACATTTCGGAGATTGACGACTAAGTCCCTTTCTCCATGATGGGTCCTGTGCCGAATAAACGGGTTGATCTTAATCTGGATATCTTTGAATCGCTCATAAAGCTCTTCATACTTTCCAGGAGATAATTCATTCAAGTGTTTAATGATGCGCCAGACGTTTGTGGAGACCCTAGTGCATCGTGAACGGACAAACGCCATCCCGAAAGGCCAGGTCCCTCTCAGGGCTTCTTCCATCTCGGCCATGATATCCAACGCCATATTGTTTGCATTCAAGAGCAGCTTGAACCGGTGGTAACGGGCCTTGAAGAGTGTGCGGAGTTCATAGACATCGGCAGTCTCTTTTTCACGCCCCTTAGAAAAAAGCCTTTTCAGAAGACCGCACACTTTACCCCACTAAACCAGAAGTATCTTTGAAAAAAGCCAAAGGCACGGAGAAAGGGTCCGTGCCTTTAATGTATATTAGAGGAAAGGGCAAAAGGATTTATCAGTGTTCAAGCCTGAGCCCACAACCCTCGAACATAAACAAGACGGCAAAGCCGTACCACA
>JAXHTA010000371.1:0-4152 GCA_034190285.1 Thermodesulfobacteriota bacterium
AATCCTTGCCCACAGGGCAAGGATTTCTATGTTCGATTAAAGCCAGTACGAAAAAAACTTGCATAGAAGCCAAACCGCTTAATCCCGGCAGCAATGTTTTCTACGATGCGATTGTATTGTTATGCAAGTCCTTAACCGGAATTTACTGAGGAAAAATGGCATTTTTGTTGAAAAGTACTGACGTCGTCTAAGGATTTATTGTATGTAGTTCCCAAAAGAGAAGGGAGCTACATGGAATCTATTGTTTTTCGATATCGTGGACAAGAGTTTAATGATAAAGACATTTCCTTTATTCGTGCAACAATTAATAGGCATTACGGTAAAGGATAGTTACAACAAAACTGCTATTTTCCCGGTTAGTGCTCAATATCTGATATTATTGACAAGAGTTTGTGATCAATGAGTCTGTTTCACAAAACTATTGCTTAAGTCAACGACATTGATTCATTCATTATTTTTTAGTCGCCCCATGAGGGAGAGAGGCACAATGTTGGCATAGGCCATTAGGCAGACAGAGGACAATTTCACCGATCTACGAGATGTTGGCAAATAGCCTCTGGAGATTTCCAGATGACTGACTTAGGGCAAAAAGGTGATGGAAACGAACTGCAGGCCGCAGTAAACTTTAGTAGGTCCGCGGAAATGTTGCTCATCCACCTCAGCGGGACCTGGAAAATCGAACATGATTTACCCACTGCTTTGGCAGTGCAGGAGGAAATTGCGTCCGGGCGTCCACTTAAACATATTACGTTTGATACCAGCAAGCTCACCGGCTGGGATAGCGGCCTTCTGACCTTCCTTATCAAGGCAAATGAAGACTGTTCCAAAAATAAGATTCATATGGATAAGGCGGGGCTTCCACAAGGGGTGCAGCGGCTTTTGGCTCTTGCTTTAAGCGTACCGGAGAGAAAGGGGACCCGAAAGGAGTCGGTACAGGCGCCTTTTCTGGTAAGGGTCGGCACAAGCGCTATTGATTTTGGCCAATCGGCAGTCGAGATACTCGACTTCATCGGGGATGCCTTTTTAGCCTGCATAAGAATGTTCCGGGGCAAATCCCGCTTTCGCAGCTCAGAGGTGCTCTTGATCATGCAGGAGACCGGTGCCCGGGCACTTCCCATCGTATCCCTTATCAGCCTGCTGGTGGGCCTGATCCTTGCTTTTGTGGGAGCAGTACAGCTGGTGATGTTCGGGGCCCAGATATACGTGGCAAGTTTAGTAGGAATAGCCATGGTGAGGGTGATGGGCGCTGTGATGACCGGGATTATCATGGCGGGTCGCACCGGGGCTTCCTTTGCCGCTCAACTGGGTACCATGCAGGTAAACGAGGAGATCGACGCCCTCAAGACCATGGGCATATCTCCCATGGATTTTTTGGTTCTGCCTCGGATGCTGGCCCTGGTCCTGATGATGCCGCTGCTTTGTCTTTATGCGGACCTGATGGGCATTTTGGGCGGGCTGATTGTAGGTGTGGGTATGCTCGATCTGGATGTGGTGCAGTACTACCACCAGACTAAAGCCTCGGTCAGTCTGAACGACCTGTGGATAGGACTATTTCACAGCGCAGTCTTCGGAGTACTGATTGCCCTGGCCGGATGTCTAAGGGGAATGCAGTGTCACGGCAGCGCCTCCGCAGTTGGTGAAGCGACCACTTCGGCCGTGGTAACCGCAATCATCAGTATTATCGTGGCAACCGCCATTATTACTATCGTGTGCAATGTAATCGGCATATAGCGTTACACCCTCTCAATTAGGGTGTTACATGGGGACTAAGGAGATGAATCAGAGCCAACCAGAGCCACATATCAAGGTGCTTGATCTTACCATGGCCTATGGCAGTTTTGTTCTCATGAAAGACCTCAATTTCAACATTAATCGCGGTGATATCTTTATCATCATGGGTGGAAGCGGCTGTGGAAAGAGCACCCTCATGAAGATTATAGTGGGGCTCAAGACGCCTGCCCGGGGTCAGGTCTTATATGGAAAAACCAACCTATGGGAAGCAGATCCAATAGAAAGAGAGCGTCTTATGCGTCACAACGGCATCCTTTACCAGAACGGCGCCCTTTGGAGTTCTATGACCCTGGGGGAAAATGTAGCCCTTCCCCTGGAAGAATATACCAACTTGCGCCCTGGTGAGATCAAAGAGATAGTCTCCCTGAAGCTGGCCCTGGTAGGACTGGCCGGTTTTGAGGATTATTACCCATCAGAGATCAGTGGTGGCATGCGAAAGCGGGCCGGCCTGGCCCGTGCCATTGCTATGGACCCGGACATTGTATTTTTTGACGAACCATCGGCAGGACTGGACCCTGTGAGTGCCAAACGGCTGGATGATTTGATCATCGAGCTGCGGGAGAGTCTTGGCGCTACGGTGGTAGTGGTGACCCATGAGCTTGCAAGCATCTTCGCCATTGGAAACAACTCGGTCTTTCTCGACCCGGACACCAAAACCATGATCGCCGGCGGGGATCCCAAGAAGCTCCTTGCCGAGTCCAAAGACCCCAAGGTGCGCGGTTTTCTCACCCGGGGAGAGTCAAGGAAAAAGGGTGGATAAACCTGGGGGTCAACCATGAGCAAACAAGCAAGCAAAACTCTGATCGGTGCTTTTGTGGTGGGGGCGATTGCCTTGGTGGTGACAGGGGTTCTGGTGTTCGGATCAGGAAAGTTCTTTGCTGAAAAATCGACCTTCGTGATGTATTTCGAAGGTTCTTTAAAAGGCCTGAATGAAGGCTCTCCTGTAATTTTTCGGGGGGTTAGAATCGGTTCGGTGACCAATATCATTCTCCGTTCCGACCCCGTTGCCATATCCATTGACATCCCTGTGTTCGTGGAGATTTATCCGGAAAAATTTGAAATAATCGGTGATGAACGTTTTAGACAGAGAACCGAAAAAGGTGCGGCATTGCTGGTAGAACGCGGTCTCAAAGCACAACTGGAAATGCAGAGCCTGGTCACCGGCCAGCTTACGGTGGCTCTCGACTTTTATCCGGACAAGCCGGCGATATTCAGAGGTGACGGCACGATCCCGGAGATACCGACTATTCGATCCGGTATGGAAGAGCTTGCCAAGACCATTGAAAAGGCGCCCGTTGAGGAAATCCTCAACAAAATGCTCTCAGCTGTTGAGGGTATAGAAAAGGTTGTGAATGCCCCGGAAACAAAGCAAATTCTTCTATCCCTGGAACAGGCCGTGGAGGGTTCCCGCGATCTGATACGTAACGTTAACGACCAGGTTTTGCCCCTGGCCATGACCATCGAAGAAACCTTAGAGGATATAAGGAAGGTTGCGCGTCATATTGAAGGGATTGTCGAACCTCTGATATCCAGCGTGGAGAAGACAGCTAAAGCCTCAACAGATGCTATTGCCCAGGCTCAGAAGACCCTTATATCAGTGGAAAATGTTACCTCGGAGGATTCGATAGTAAACCAGAAGCTTATTAACGCCCTTAAGGAGCTGGCAGCCGCAGCGCGCTCCGTCCGTATATTGTCCGAATACCTTGAACAACACCCGGAAGCTTTGTTCAGGGGCAAGTCCGGATCAGGAGGGAAATAAAATGATGAACATCTATTTTTGTCGTCGCGCACTCCTCATCCTCGGCGCTCTTGTGATCATTTCAACGGGATGTGCCAGGAGCAAGGTGTCGAGGTTTTATACTCTGACTTCTTCGGTCCCTTCTGAGACAAAAAGTCTCTCCGACCCCTCCTCTCATGATCTTGCAATTGGGATCGGCCCTATTGTGTTTCCGGAATATCTTGACAGGCCACAGATTGTGACGCGAGCCGGACGTAACGAGTTAAAGATTGCCGAATTTCATCGTTGGGCGGGGAGCCTCCGAGATGAATTTTGTAGAGCGCTTGCCGAGAATCTCTCAGCTCTGCTCTCTACCGACCGCATCTCCATATACCCTTGGAAAAGCTTTGTGCCGATAGATTACCAGGTTGACCTGCACGTCACCAGGTTTGATGGGGAGATCGGAGGGAATATCATACTAAGTTCTCGTTTCAATATACTCGGAGGTAGTGAAAAAAAAGCTCTTCTCAGCAAGAACTCCAAATACACTGAATTCCCACAAGGCGAAAGCTATGAAGCTCTGGTCGCGGCCCAAAACCGAGCACTTGTGAATCTGAGTGCGGAAATAGCTAGAGCTATTATAA
>JAXHTA010000372.1:0-4121 GCA_034190285.1 Thermodesulfobacteriota bacterium
TGAATAATTTACCCTTTTTGTCAACGACCCTGACTTCGTCAAATTGGTCACGCACTTGACACCACATGCAGATCCTCTGGGGTGGAAACTGGACTTTGCCACAGGCCTGGCACTCCTGTCCGTAGCCCCTTATCAGGGCGCGCTCTTCACGAAAGAAGACATTTTCAGAAGATTCCGGCGGGGGTGTGGGTGTTCCTTCCCATTCCATCAGGTCTCGGAACTTCAAATATCTCCCATAACTGGGAAGCATCATCTTTGAGTTCAGATGACGCTCTATACCCCTCCTGTCCCGGGCCGCGTTTATTTGGTCGGTAACCCGGACCAGAAATGCATCTGCCCCATCGCCATAACAGGCGGACAGGATACGGTCGGTCGGCGAAGCCTTTTCAAAGGCCGCCACCAGGATCATCATGAAAAAGGCGGCGCCTGTATTGCCCATTACGTCGAACATGGGAGCCTGAACCTGGGCCAAATCAAGGCCAAGTTTGCGGGCCATTGCGCCATGACTCCTGGCATCGGGACCGTAATATGCCGCCTTGTCTATGTCCTTCGGCATCAAACCGCAACTTTTCAACAGGTCGGCAACCACCTCTTTTAGGTGTGCCTGGTAGCCTTTCTCGACGATAAAACGGTCTTCCCAGGCCCTGATGTAGGTGTCTTTCCTTTCCCTTCGCCAGATATCCAGAAAATCACTGGAAATGGTGTGCCGACCCTCAATCGTGGCAATCACATCCTCAGTACCTACGAGGAGTGCGGCGGCGCCATCACCGAATAAGGGCTCAAACACCGAATTCGGCGGTGGCAGTCGACAATCCGAGGTCACAACCAGGACCTTTCTTGCTGAGCCGCTGTTTACGGCATCTAGGGCCGCTCTCAAGGCGCCGGCCCCGGCGCCGAGGGAGTCGGCAAAGTCTGCGGTAAAGGCATCGCGCCTCAAGTCCAGGGCCGCGGCGATAATGCTTGCGGACTGTTTTTCTCGATAAGGGGCGCTGGTGGAGGCAAAGTAGAGACCATCAACTGTCTTGCTATCTGTACCCGTAAGGCAGTCAATGCCAGCCGCCACTGCCATGGTAATACTGTCTTCGTCCGAGTTGGACACCGCCTTTTCACCTTTCCTGGGCCCGCTGCCCCAAACTCTTGCAATCGTCTCTCGGCTCAGTCTATATATTGGAACATAGGCGCCATAAGATACAATTCCGGCTTCCGTCATTGCCTTCGTCTCCTTCCTGTTATTTTCCTTTGTAGTTAGGGGGTCTCTTTTCCATGAAGGCCCTGGCCCCTTCCATCAGGTCTTCCGTTGCAAAACACATGGCACACAGGTCTGACTCATAGGCCAGCCCTGCAGACAGGGGCGTTTCCAAGGCCTTATTCAGTGCCATCTTGGCAAACTTCAGAATGACGGGACTCCTCTTAAGGAGTGTATCCACCAGTTCCTCAACGGTCTCTTTAAGCCTTTCGCCGGGGACTACCCTGTTGATCAGGCCTAGCCGCAAGGCCTCTTCCGCGCGAATAACATCGCCGGTGAACACAAGTTCTCTCGCCTTCTTATCACCCACAAGCCTGGGCAGCAATTGAGTTCCGCCGCCCCCGGGAATGAGGCCTACTCTTAGCTCCGGCAGTCCGAACTTGGCGTTGTCAGAGGCAATTATTATGTCGCATGCCATTGCCAGTTCCATCCCAGCTCCTAATGCAAGCCCGCTTACCATGGCAATAACAGGCTTTGGTATTTCCCTGGCGAGCACTATGCCTCTCTTTTTCCCTGTCAGCTGGAGCCCGATCTTCTCCATAAAATCAACCGGGCCTTTTGGAAAATCCGAGATATCTCCACCGGCACAGAAATCCTTGCCGGCCCCCATAATAACCATGAGATAAACGTCATCGTCATCCCTGCCAAGCTCAAGCGCCCGAATGACCTCTTTTCTGGCAGAAGGGTCCTGGGCATTCTTGACCTCCGGCGTATTCAGTGTTATCCATGCTGCATGGCCTTTCTTCTCATAAAGTATCTTTTCAAACCGGTTATCACCATTTCCTACCACTTGGACATTACCTCCTTCCAGAAGTCATATATCCCTTTGTTCCCGGGGCCTCCGGAATAACCAGCCCTGACCATCGCCTTTATCAGGGGATGAAGACGGCCTTTCTCGTCACCGAGCTCCTTTATTCTATCCTCTTCCATTTCCGCTCTCCTCTTCCAGCTCGCCAACATATCGCCCATCTCGAGGGGCCCGACCGGTATGTTATAGCCCAGTTTCAACGACTTATCCACATCCTCCGGCGAGGCCACCTTCTCCCAGACCATCTGAACCGCCTCGAGTCGCAAGGCCTCATAGGCCCGGTTGGCCAGAAAACCGAAGCTTGTGTCCCTGCAGACCACCGGCTCCTTTTTGACCTTGAGGGCGAGGTCCTTAACCACGGACACTGTCTCATCCGATGTCTGTGCCCCTTTGACCACTTCGACGAGCTTCATTACCGCCACCGGGTTGAAAAAATGCATGCCGACGACGCTCTCAGGCCTTTTGGTCGCTATGGCTATCTCGGTCACGTTAAGCATGGAGGTATTGGAGGCCAGAATAATGCCCTGAGGCGCGGCCTCATCGAGCCGGGCAAAGACTTCTTTTTTGAGGCCCAGGATTTCAGGCACGGCCTCAATCACGAAATCGGCGTCTTTAACCGCGTCCTCCATGTTGGTGCCTCCCTTGATCCTGCCTGTAATGTCCTCTTTTTCCTGTGGCGTTATCTTGCCTTTGGCTACAAAGAAGCGTTCCAGGGTATTGTCTATGGTCCCTAAACCCTTCTTCACCAGATCATCGTTCGTATCCACCATATTGACCGCATACCCCCCGACACGGGAGAAGACCTCGGTCATCTGCGCGCCCATTGCGCCCGAACCGATGACTGCAATTGTCTTGATCTCTTCAAATTTCATTTTATGCCTCCTGATCCGACCTGATTCGCCAGATCTTTCAATGCCTATATAATGTTCTTTTGCCTTAACAAAGCTATCTCGCTTTGGGTGCAGCCCACATCCTTCAGGACCTCTTCCGTGTGCTCACCCCATTGCGGCGGCGGCCGCGTGATTTGTGTCTTAAAACCTGAAAACTTCGGAGGAAAAAGGACTTCCTTTATTTTTCCGAGCGGACCGGCCTCAATCTCTTGAAGGAGACCTCGTTTTTCAACGTGGCAGTCAGCTATTGCCTCTTCAAGGGAGTGAACAGGGGCGTAGGGGACTTTTCTCCAGTCAAGGACCCTATCCCAGTCTTCGCGGGTCCGTTCAGAAATAATGCTCCTCACCTCCGGAAGGAGTTCTCGAGTGTGTGTTTTCCTTAGGGCGGGGGAGCAAAAGCGGGGATCTTCAGCGAGATCTTGCCTGCCTGCGGCCTCACAAAAACTCCGCCAGAAGTGCTCTTCCAGTATGCCCAGGGAGATCTTTTTTCCGTCCTTTGTCTCGTAGATATTGTTGAGGGCAGACAGATGCTCATTGCCGGGCTTGTCTCCATAGACCAGAAGACTTCCCGCCCTCACGCCCATCCAGGAAATCATTGAATCGAACATGGATATATCTATTCGCTCCCCCACGCCTTCCGCATCCCGCCTACGAAGTGCAGCCATTACAGCTATGGCTGCGAACATGCCGGAGGCAAGGTCAACCAAGGGGACTCCCGGCCTGGTGGGGGGGGTGTCGGGCTGGCCGGGAATTGAAAGAATCCCGGAGAGACTCAGGTAATTTATGTCATGCCCGGCACGGTCTCTGTATGGTCCATCCTGCCCGAATCCGGATATGGAGCAGTATATGATAGAAGGGTTCATTCCCTTTACATGGTCATAGCCGATGCCGAGCCTGTCAGCGACTCCGGGCCTGGCCTCTTCAAGGAGGACATCGGAATTTTTTATGATCCTTTCGGCAATGCCCTTGCCCTCGTTGCTTTTCAGATTCAAAGTTATGCTCTTCTTGTTTCTGTTGACCAGTTCGAAGAGTCCGGGGAAGACAGAGCGTGTCTCGGGCGGACTCCCGGCCCTCTCCACCATAATGACGTCCGCCCCAAGGTCTGCAAGTATGGACGAACAATAGGGCCCAGGCAATCTCTGGGAGAAGTCAACGACCCTTACGTCTTCAAAAGGCA
>JAXHTA010000373.1:0-4118 GCA_034190285.1 Thermodesulfobacteriota bacterium
CAAACAAACTGTAACTACCATCAATGCCCCTGATAAACCCAACCTGCCGTACAACCCGTACTTCAAGGTGAACCTTACAGCTATGATCATGCTTTCGGCGTCCGATTCCAAAGGCATACTCAGATACCGCGGGGCACATTTCCCTTGGGCGGGTAATCCCGCTAAGGCGGAACCGCCGGCCTCGATCTCTACGAAACGCCATAATTTTGGTTAGGACACTAATTATCCGTTTTTTCTCAATAATGATGATTTGCCGCCAAGGTCCTTGCACATCCGATATGCCTTTCTTATCTTTTTTTTGATAGGCAACATTAATTTTAGACATTGACAGAATGAAAATGAATGGGATAACATATTGACATTTGAGCCGTTATCTGCAAACGAAATTTAGTTTGAAAATTAGCATCTTATCTCAAATTGCCTGACAAAGCCATGAGGGTCAAATGGATATAAAAACACAATTAAAATCACTGTTGAACCAGGCAGGTCTCTATCATTCGCAGGGATTGCTGGATGAGGCAATGGAAAGATATGATCGAACTCAACAATTGATCAGAGAAAACGAGGCATTAAAAAGAAACAAAGATCTTATAGATTTTGTCTCAAAAAAAATAACAGCCCTGAAAAATGATATAGACAAAATCGAAGGAGCACCCGCGGCGCCTGAAATGTCAACAGAGGTTCAGGACGTTATAAAACACAAGTTCTCCTTTTCCAAGGACAAAGACGCGGCAGCTCTTGAGGGAGCGGTAGCCTTGGCCAAGTTCAGTCAGTTTGAAAGAGCTCTTAAGGAACTAAATGAATTGATGAAGAGAGATGCCGTTCGACTTGCCGCTGCCAAGCATACTATCTGGTGCCATGTGGCCCGCAATTCAATCGATGATGCAATCGCCGACTATGAGAGTTGGTCTTCCGGCGATCTATTTTCCCCGTGGGAGTTGAATAGACTTAGGATGTTTCTTCAGGATATACTTGACAAGAACGGAATAGACAGAACTCTTCCGGAAGTAGAAGAGTCAGTTGACTCCAAGGAGGCCATAATTGAGGAGGAGCGTGAGGATAGGGAGTTTCCTCCCATCAGCTCTGTAGAATTAGCATTGGGAGAAAAGCTTGAAGAGGGAGAGACTATGCAATTTGATGTTGG
Source organism: Thermodesulfobacteriota bacterium (assembly GCA_034190285.1). Lineage (GTDB taxonomy): Bacteria > Desulfobacterota > DSM-4660 > Desulfatiglandales > Desulfatiglandaceae > JAXHTA01. The sequence continues at coordinate 1,145 of JAXHTA010000373.1, forward strand.
TTCTCAATCAGAAAATGCTATAAGATTCTTGATCCGGGCCAGTGAAAAAGAACTAATAGAACAACTACAAGTTGGGACCGAGCTGAATGAGGTTCGCTTTTATTCTCCCATAACCGTGTTTGAAAGCGCAGCGGTAGTCTCGTCAAACTCAAGGATTGAATCAGGACCCAGGCGGGGAGATTACAGCCTGGAAATACGAATCTCATAAGCGCCGGCCTGCATGCAAAGCATCCTGGCCCGAAGTACCAGATTTTCCCTCCTAAAATCGAAACCGTATATGAAGTGCATTAGACGTTCAAAGGTGGAAGACCGGTTAAAGTGAAAAGATACGGCTGAGACATCTGACTTTTTGTGACAATAGAGCATTATTATGTCAGCACCTGCTTATTTATCTCGGAGCTTGATTGTATGGCAAACGTCAATTTGAAAACCAGGGAGATGGAATGTAAGATCGTCTACTACGGCCCTGGTAGATGTGGGAAGACAACAAACCTCGAGTATATCTTCAATGCCTATCGTAAGGTTGTAACTGGTGAGATGGTTTCTGCCGACACGGAAGGCGATCGAACCCTTTTTTTTGACTTTCTCCCTATTGGCCTCGGTAAGATAAAGGGTTTTGACGTACGTGTTCAGTTATACACCGTTCCGGGCCAGGTGAAGTACAACTCCACGAGAAAAATGGTCCTGAGGGGAGTTGACGGCCTTGTTTTTGTGGCGGACTCTCTTGAAGTTCGACGCGAGAAGAACATGCTGTCGTTGCAGAATCTGCAGGAAAATCTCAGAGAATACGGCATGAGTATCACTCGAGTTCCTCTCATTCTACAATACAACAAGAGGGATCTTGGCGAGCAGGGTATGCCTATGATGTCTATCGAGAGTATGGAGAGGGACTATAACCGCCAACTTAAAGTGCCTTCCTTTCCGGCCATTGCTGTCAAGGGCCAGGGAGTCGGGGCAACCTTGAAAGAGTGCTTGAAATTGACATTGCGTTCCATAATACAAAAAATGGGATAGGATCAGTGAGTATTACACATGAACGATAGCGTAGTCCTTGTAGGCAATCTGAATTTCCTCTGTCTGGGGGATATCTTGCAAGTACTCGGGTCAAACGGCGCTTCCGGAGTGTTGCGCATAAAGAGCCGATATTCTCCTGAACCGGGTTTGATGTATTTCTCAAAAGGTGACATCATAAATGCCTCGGATGGCTCAATGACAGGTCTTGATGCTGCTTACTCACTCTTTGGATGGACCGAAGGCGAATTCGAATTCAGGGAGGAAAAGGTCAAGAGCAAAAGGGTAATCAATACCAATCGAATGGAAATAATCCTTGATGGTTTGAGAAAGCTTGATGAGGGCGAAATAAAAAAATTGGGACCTGTTTCGTTTGAAGAAAAGCCATCAGATTCTCTGGACAAGGCTACTGCTATACCCGTCATCAAAGGACCGCTTGTCGATCATGAGTATGTTGTTGATGTTGAAGATTATTTTGACGGCCAGAAGATTGTTAGGGAGAAAAAATATGGTAGCTGGATCTGGGTTATATTGAAAGGTGTTGCAGAGGTTGTTAAAGAAACAGCCGAAGGCCCCATATCCATACTCAGAATCGGTGAGGGTTCATTTATTGGAGGCATGTCTTCTTTTTCCTTTTCCTCTAATGTTCGCAGTGCTACCGTCGTAGCGATGGGTGACGTTCAACTTGGAGTCTTGGACACACAGCGTCTTTCAGAGAGACTTTCGAAGCTATCCCCTGAGTTCAGGGGCCTTATCGCGAGTCTCGACAGAAGATTAAAACATGTTACTGATAGGGCTGTTGAGGTCTATCTGAAAAAAAACAGATTAAAAGAATTCACTGAAAATAGAAAGCCAATAATTGAACAGGGTGGAAGTAAGGAAACACTTTCTATACTTACACAAGGTGAGGTTTCCATAGTTCGAAACACAAGTAATGGTCATCTACTACTGGCTAATCTTGGCAAGGGGGATTTTGTCGGACACATTCCGTTCCTTTCCATCGGTCATGAACCTCATTCCGCATCGGCTTTTGCATCAGCGGATTTCGAGTCAGAGACGGTAAATTCAGCCAGTTTACAGAAAGAATATGATGAGCTGCCGCCAACATTCAAGAACATTCTGGAAAATCTGACCATCTGCATATCTCTCACTACTAGAGTGGCATGCGACTTTCGAAAGAAGATAGTTCAAAAAAAACCGAATTGACCCCAATCAAACCACTTAGCTGCACGAGATAGGTAGTGTATAAAGTATCATAGAGACCAGAGGGTAAACTGGAGGGGAACATGGGTAATGAAACAATCAGATGCCCTAAATGTGGACACGGGAATGACACATCATCTAATGATTGTGTTAATTGTGGAATTACATTTGAGGTGTATCTCAAATCTCAAGAAAGATTAGCCAGGCTCCACGAAGACAAGGGCGCGAGATCTCCAAGAGATAAACAACACAGTAATGATAAGAAGAATGAGCAATTAGCCCAATGTCCTAAATGTGGATTTGAGAATGATCCTTCTTCTATTGATTGTCTGAAGTGTGGGATCGTTTTCTTAAAATACTATGAAGCCCAGGAAAAACTGATAGAGGAGCAGCAGGAAGAAGAAGTCTTGGCAACAGGTGAGAAGGCCTTAGAAGACCAAACGGCTTCAAGAAACCAAGAGTTGGAACACCAGAGGCAAGAAATACTGCTAAGAATAAAGAAGGAACAAGAAAAACAGGAAGCCCTGAGGAAAGAAAGAGAGGAGCAAGAAAGACAGGAGGCGTTGCGCAAACAAAGGCTGGCCCAGGAAAGACAGGAGGCGCTACGCAGGGAAAAAGAAGAACAGGAAAGACAGGAGGCGTTGCGCAGGGAAAAAGAAGAGCAAGAAAGACAGGAGGCATTGCGCAGGGAAAAAGAAGAACAGGAAAGACAGGAGGCGTTGCGCAGGGAAAAAGAAGAACAGGAAAGACAGGAGGCGTT
>JAXHTA010000374.1:0-4070 GCA_034190285.1 Thermodesulfobacteriota bacterium
ACGCCCCCGAAGCGGGCGTTGTCCATGGAATCAATATTTACCCGGTCCATTCACTGTCACAGATCGTCGATATCCTAAGGGGTGCTTCAAACATGGATCCTTTCAGTGTCGAAATCAATGAACTCTTCCAGTCACGAAATTCCGACATGGATTTCTTGGATGTTCGAGGCCAGGAGAACGCGAAAAGGGCAATGGAAATCTCGGCAGCGGGCGGGCATAATCTGATCATGATCGGACCGCCTGGCTCGGGAAAGACCATGCTGGCGAGACGCCTTTCCACCATTCTTCCACCCTTGAGTTTTGAAGAGTCCCTTGAAACATCCAAGATTTACAGCGTCTTGGGACTCATGCCCAAAGGATATGGTCTTATCATTGTTCGCCCATTCCGGGCACCCCACCACACCATTTCGGATGCAGGGCTAATCGGGGGCGGCCAGAACCCCAAGCCCGGTGAAGTGAGCGTGGCCCATAACGGTGTCCTTTTCTTGGATGAATTACCGGAATTCAGAAAAAATGTCCTGGAGGTTTTGAGACAGCCCATGGAAGATGGAAATGTGACCATTTCGCGGGCCAGTTCAACTGTCACCTATCCTGCGAACTTTATGCTGGTGGCGGCCATGAACCCCTGTCCCTGTGGTTTTCTGGGTGATCACAAGCGAGAGTGTCATTGTTCTTTAAGTCAGATCCAACGTTATCGAACAAAAATATCCGGGCCCCTGATGGATCGAATAGACATCCATCTGGAGGTGCCTTCTGTCCCATATAGGGATCTTTCCGGTGTCGTCGATGGCGCCTCGTCAGCCCAAATTCTGGGAGCGGTTATGAAGGCGGGGGAGATTCAGGCCAGGAGATTCAAGGAAATGAGCATTCACACAAACGCCGGCATGAACAGCCGTCAAATTAAACAGTTTTGCAAGATTGATTCACAATCAGGGGCCCTGCTTGAAAGGGCAATGGACAAATTCGGGCTAAGCGCCAGGGCCCACTCACGCGTACTAAAGATCGCCCGGACCATAGCCGACCTGGCCGGCAGCTCTGATATAAAGGCCTCCCACATAGGGGAAGCCATCCAGTACAGGACACTTGACCGGAGAATTCTGAGGTGAAGCTTTTTCTTAGGATCACAATTTATCTTTTGTCTTTTCTGTCTCTTATTGGCATGTCCACTGGCTTATACCTGTGGTATATCTGGTCAAGCAATCTGCCCTATATAGGTTCGCTAAAGGAATACCGCCCCCCCATCATTACGGAAGTGTTCAGTAATGATGGTGAAGCCATCGGGACGTTTTGGGACGAGAAAAGGATTGTTGTCCCCCTGGAGGGACTTCCAAGGCTTCTTATCCAGGCGTTTGTGGCGGCAGAAGACGCTAGGTTTTTTGAGCACGAAGGGGTGGACATAAAGAGCATTATTCGGGCCTTTCTCAATAACCTTACAGCGGGCAAAATAGAGCAAGGCGGGAGTACAATTACTCAACAAGTCACCAGGTCCTTGCTGCTCAAGAATACAAAGAGGACCTACCGAAGAAAGGTGAGGGAGGCTATTCTATCTATTCAGCTTGAAAAGAACTTCTCCAAGGAAAGGGTCCTGTTCCTGTATCTCAATCAGATTTACCTGGGACAGGGGGCCTATGGAGTGGAGTCCGCAGCAAGGACTTACTTCGACAGGTCCGCAAGGGATCTGGGTCTTGCTGAATCAGCCCTTCTCGCAGGACTGACCCAGGCTCCGGCTAGATATTCGCCCATTTCTCACCTTGAGCGCGCCAAGGCCAGGCAGAAATACGTCCTGGAAAGGATGCGTGAGGAAGGTTATATTACTGATCAACAGAAAAAGGCCGCATTGGATGCACCTCTGAATATAAAGCCTTTGGCGAAAAATCCTTTTGAAAAGGCGCCTTATTTTACAGAACATGTTCGTCGTTATCTGCTTCAGGCTTACGGCAGGGACCTTTTGTACCGTGGAGGACTTAGAGTCCATACAACCCTGAGCCTTGATATGCAGAGGGCAGCCAAGATGGCGCTGAGCAAAGGCCTATATGAGTTGGACAAGAGGGAGGGTTACAGGGGGCCTCTCAAAAGCCTCGCCTCGGAAGAGATATCGGCCTTCAATGCCGAAGCTGCAGAGAGGTTTGAGTCCACACCGCCTGAAGTTGGCTCTATTGTTGAAGGGCTTGTAGAGAAGGTTGATGACGAAAGGGAAGAAGTCACGGTCAGGTTGGGTAAGGACACCGGTCGCATTACGCTTTCCCGAATGGAATGGGCAAGGGTGCCTGATCCGGAGGTCGCCTATTACTCAACAAGTGTCAAAAAGCTCTCCGAGGTCCTGGAAGAGGGTTATGTTATCTTGGTTCGCATCTTGGAAGGAGGGGGCCAGCCTTTTACCTGGGAACTGTCATTGGAGCAAACCCCGGAGGTCCAAGGGGCGCTATTCTGTATGGCTCCTGACACTGGCGAGGTGAAAGCTATGGTCGGAGGCCGCGATTTTGTCGTCAGCCAGTTCAACAGGGCAATCCAATCCAGAAGACAGCCTGGTTCGGCATTCAAACCAATAATTTATGCTGCTGCTCTTGACTGGGGCATGAGTCCGGCAAGTATCCTTATGGATGCCCCTTATATATCCGAGCAGAACCCGGACAAGGAGGTCTGGAAACCCAAGAACTACAAGGAGAGATTCTATGGCCCCACCCTGTTCAGGACCGCCCTTGCCATGTCCAGAAATGTCATCACAGTGAAGATTTTGAAGAAAATCAGGGTGAACTATGCCATTGAGTATGCAAGGAAGATGGGTATCGAATCCGATTTGAGCCCTGACCTCTCTCTGGCCCTCGGCTCCTCCGGGGTTTCACTGATGGAGATCACCAGGGCCTATTCAGTGTTCGCCAACGGAGGCAGGTTGGTGAAGCCGATTTTCATTAAACGGGTGGAGAACAGGAACGGTCAAATTATTGAAGAAAATCAACCTGTATTGAGTGAAGCTATCTCAAAAGAGACTGCCTATGTTATGACTGATCTCTTAAGGGCGGTTATTCAGGAAGGGACGGCCTGGAGAATCAAGGCCCTAAAAAGGCCGTCCGCCGGTAAGACCGGAACTACCAATAATCTTAGGGACGCGTGGTTTGTAGGATATACACCGTGCCTGGTGACAGGCGTGTGGGTAGGTTATGATGACCGAAAGTCGATGGGCAAAAGTGAAACGGGTTCTCGGGCTGCCAGCCCAATATGGCTCTATTTCATGTCCGAGGTCTTGATGAAACGTCCTCCGGTTGATTTTCGGGTGCCCGAGGGAGTTGTGTTTGCTAAGATCGATGCACAGACAGGTCTTTTGGCAGGTCCCCACTCCAGAAAGACCGTGTTTCAGGCCTTTAAAAAAGGGAACGTACCAACAGAATATTCGCCAAAACCCGTATCTCCAAAGACTGGCCAGTTTTTCCAGTTTGACATGGACTATATTGAATAACACCTATATTTTTCATGATTGTATTGACCCATAGATAAAAATGATTAACATATCTAGTTAGGCGTGAGCATATCAGGCCTAGAAATGCGAATTCTTAACTTTATGAGTGCATTGACACCGTTTGAATCTAAGGAGAAGAAATATGTCCGAAACCAGTCCTACAGCAGTATTCACCGGAGCCTCCAAATATGTTCTGGATGAGGAATTGGCCAAGATTGTAAACATCTCTATGGCCCTTGAAATGCCCTTGCTTCTGAAAGGAGAGCCGGGAACCGGCAAGACCATGCTGGCACACGCAGTCTCAGAGGCCCTGAATATGAGGTTGATTACCCTTAACGTCAAATCGAGCATGAAGCTTGTTGATGCCCTTTACCAGTATGATACCCTTACCAGGCTGAATGACAGCCGCTTCGGCGACTCCAAGAGGGATGTCAGCGATATCGAAGCGTACATCAAAATGGGTAAGATAGGGCAGTCCTTTGTGTCCGAGGATAAAGTTGTGTTGCTCATCGACGAAATAGATAAGGCAGATACAGATTTCCAGGACGACATGCTGGATGTCTTGGACCAGATGGAATTCGACATAATTGAGATCGATAAGACGCTTCGAGCGAAA
>JAXHTA010000375.1:0-4069 GCA_034190285.1 Thermodesulfobacteriota bacterium
ATTGGCTAATTTGATTGGCATGGACCCCAAATCCACTGGAAAGCTGGGCAAGGGTCTTCTCCCCTTTAAGGGCTTCCAGAGCCACCTTGGCCTTAAAAGCCCCATCATGGCCCCTTCGTATGTTCTTCGTCATAGCTCGCCTCCTTGCTTAGGATGGCAGGCTAACATCCACCTTATTCCATTGTCCAGTTTTTGGGGAGTATTATAATAGACTTGCCTATCCCAATGTCTGGACTATCGGTTTAATCACGATGGTGACCCTTCGGTTCATGGTGGCATCGGAAGAGATCGGTTGTGTTTCCCCATGGCCGAGTGCCTCTATCCGTGAAGGATCAACATCCTGTTGGATCAGGGCATTCTTGACCGCCTCGGCCCTTCTTTCGGACAGTTCTTGATTGTAGGATTCAGATCCTTTTGAGTCGGTGTGCCCTTCGACCCTGATGGAGGTCTGAGGGTACTTCTGTAGCACAACGGCTACTCGGGCAAGTTCCGCATAGGCGCCGGGTTTGAGTGTGGCTGAATCGAAATCAAAGAGTACCTCAGACCTGAACGTGGCGGTTAAGACGTCTTGGAATCTTTGAGTACCGGCAGCTTCAGAAGCGGCTGTCGCCTCCTTCGTTCTCTGGACGCTAGCTGCTTCAGAGGCGGCCAGGGCTTCCCTCAGATCTCGCTCCTGACGGTCCATATAGACGCCAACTTGGTTGCCGGCGATTCCACCCACAAGGGCACCGATTCCCGCGCCAATCAGGGTGCCTTCTGTATCCCCGCCTATTGCCTGTCCAAGTATGGCCCCGAGCCCAGCACCAACGCCAGCCCCGATCGCTGTCCCTTTCTGCTCTTTTGAAGCACCTGCACAAGAAACCAAAGTCAATGCAAAGCTTAGAATTACTATTGCAGAAGCTATCCTTTTCATGCGTTCATCTCCTTTTTGTTCCAAAAATTGCGCTATTTCTCGCCTCTTAGACTAAACTTTCGAAAAACTAGGCAACCATGAAGCATACTGGATCATCCATGCATCTCTTTACAGCTTCATAGCCCGGAATGGATCACACAGGCACACAAAATCCCACCAATAAGAAAGCGGCGATGGACCCCGATGACTGGACAGCCTGAGATAAAAATAAGCTCTAAAAAAATAAATAGTAAGCCACGCTTATTGAACAAGGAGGCATCAGGCAGTCTCCGCAAGAGGATGAGATAGTCCGAAGTAAACCTCATCCGGTGTCAGGTTGTCAAGTGCTTGGTGAAAGCGTTCCTGATTGTAAAAGGGAAGCCACTCCCGGAGCCCTTGCCGCAGTTCAGATCCGCTTTCAAAGGACCTGAGGTAAAGGTAATGATATTTGAGCGTCCACCACAGCCTTTCGATAAATATGTTGTCTTAGACGCGCCCGCGACCATCCATGCTGATGGCGATGTCATGCTTTTATAGGAGGCCCGTGAAAGCATTACTGGTGAATTGAGCACCTTGGTCTGTATTGAAGATTTCCGGCTCGCCGAAGCGCTCTATGGCGTCCTCGACCGCTTCCACACAAAAATCGGCTTCCATGGTATTGGAGACGCGCCAGGACATCACTTTTCGGCTGTACCGATATGACAGCCACCAGGTACATGAACCCATGGTTCATGGGAATATATGTTATATCGGCCGTCCACACTTGATTCGGCCGTTCGATATTCAGATTTCTGAGCAGGTATGGGTAAATCTTGTGTTCTGGATGCGGCCGGCTGGTTTTGGGCTTGGGATAGATGGCCTCAAGTCCCACGAGACACATGAGCCGCTGAACTCGTTTGCGGTTGACTTTATAGCCCAGCCTCCGCAGATGGTTTCGCATTGACCCAGAGCCCCAAGTGGGAATTTTCAGATACTGTTCGTCGATGAGCCGCATCAAATCCAGATCCTCCGGTTTTATCGGTTTTGGCTGATAATAGTAGTAGGATCGGTCTATATTCAACAACCGGCACTGTCTGGTAATGCTCACCTTGGTATCTTTCGGATCCACCATCTGTTTTCGCTGCTCTCTGCTTAGAGACTGAGCCTTTTGGCTAAAAAATCGTTGTCGACTTTCAGTTGCCCGATTTGACGATATAATTCATCAATTTGAGCCTCGTTTTGTTTTCGGGACTTATGACCTTTGTCGAAGATATCTGCGGCGTTTTCAGAAAGCGGCCGTTTCCAGTTATTTATCATTGTTGGATGAACTTTGAATCGTGCGGCCAACTCAGAAACTGTTTCGTCGTTTTTCAGGGCAGCCAGCGCTACCTTGGCCTTGAATTCTGGTGAGTACTGTTTTCGTCTTTTGCTCATGGTCAGCTCCTTTCAGTTTTTAATCTGAATTAGAGCTTATCATATTGTCCAGTTTTTGGGGACCACCGCCGTCTATTTCTATGATCACAAAGGGGTCAGTTTCTGTGGGTGTTGAAGCCCCCGTTCGTGTTGTGTAAATATTATGAGGAATTATTCACAGACTGGACAGCCCCCATCATATAACGGAATGACTTTCTTATCACACCCTTCAGCACAATTGTTCCAGGAGAGACAATAACCATGCTTAAGATTCTTGGCCTCAAAGCCTATAAAATTAAGCACAGACGTAGCCATACCCGCTGTATGACCTGTATAGCAAACAGCCACTATTTGCCCGGCGCCTCCATCTTCGACATGGTCGCGCAAGGCATAGTATATTCCTAGCATATTGTACCATTCGGCGACCTCATCCCAATCACAGATCCATATTGCTTCCGTTGTAAAATCCTCAGCATCTGGGTGATTATAACCGATATGTTCTAAAATATAGTGTTCTTCTTTCCTCACATCCAAGACAAGGGGATCATCAGTTGGATGTTCGTTTGTGAGTATATCCTGTAACTCCGATGCTGAAATAAAGAGACCTTCCTTCCCCTTTTCTAAGATTTCATCAGCCAAGGTAGCCTTAAGTGATGCGCCCCAAATTAGCATCTTTCGCCCACTGATTTCACAAGCTGCATAATCACTCTCGGCAGCAGCCGGAAGGATATTCAAGGAAGCGATAATTACCATTACTCCAAATACCAATATAGCCCAGCTCACAAAGTTTCGTTTCGCAAACATAGCCCTTTCCCTCCTTTCCCTTAATCCAGAAAGCCCTTGGTTAAGAATTGAAAGCAAGATGTTTTGCATACATCAACACCTATCCCTATTATGTTTCCCTCCTCAACCCAGCGGCTTCTCGATTCGGCGGCAGATACGGTTTGCCGATCAAGGCAAGAATCCATGTCCAGTTTGCCCTGGTAAAGGTGATAAGAACTCGCTTTTTGAGGTGATAAGGTGATAAAGGCCCTGTCAAGAAAAAACACAACTCCATGGCAAAAACATTATCTTTTTCTTGCAGGGTACACTTTCTACTCAAGGCGAATCTTTGTTTTACCTTTTTCCTGCATCCTTTTTTTCAACTGTTTTCGGGTAGCGGCTTGATTTGATCCGCACCAGTCACCCATCAGGATCAAGATTGAATTGGGGCCCAGTTATTTCATAGTGCCTGTAGCATTCAATCCCCAGCAGTAATTACTGCTCCAGGAAAACGTCGGTTCCTTGCCATGGTCAATTGGTTGATCAAAAAACTTATGGTTGTTAGCCAACCCCTTTACCGGCTCACAGTTCCACAGGGATGGCGTTCATGATTTATTGACTTTCCTGTAAAATGCCACCAAGCCGATCGAGGAAAGAATCCCGGTCCTTATCGTCCTGGAAAATCTCCTTCCTTCCGATCCCTTGGATCATCACATGGTGCAATCCTCCAGAAGCGGCTATTCTTGATTGACGTGGCATTCATCACTTTTATCATAATCAACAAAGTATCTCAATATTTCACGAACTTTATATATTAAAATATCAATAGGTTACACCTCCGAGAGTGGCATAGAAAAAAATAATTTTCTATCTACCATAAAAAGAAACCTCCTGTTAAGAAGAAGATTATTTCCCAAAATAATTCTTACATAAAGAGGAGGTTTCTAATGGATGAAAAAGAGGGTAACAGAATAAAGGCATTTAGACAATTAAGAAAACAGATACGGGGATCGAAACAGTACC
>JAXHTA010000376.1:0-4060 GCA_034190285.1 Thermodesulfobacteriota bacterium
ATTTTGTGGCACTACCTTTTGAACCCAAAAATAAACACGGATCTCGTTATTTCAGCACCTTAGCAAAATTTCGGACCCTAAATTTCAGTCTTACTGTCTAAGAAGAGTGTAACATTAATAGGATTCGGCACCGTCAAAGTGTCAAAAGGAAAGGCGAGGAGAGGAAGAAATCCTTACACCGGTGAACCAATGAAGATCAAGGCAAAGAATGTCACCAGGTTTGTGCCAGGGAAGGGTTTGAAAGAGGCTGTGAGCTAATAGCAAATGCGGGGCGATAAAGAAACTTAAACAGGTTGTACTCATACCTCGGCTCATGAACAGGAGAGTACCACTGCAAGTATAAACCCCAACGTTACGAATCCACGCCCGTAAGAACGTTGTGCACGCACCATATCACGCTATCTGCAATAGTGCTGGCCTCGTCTAAGATCTCACGCACTGTGAAGTACGCTATGATCTTTCCGGGGCTGTGCTCAGCCACATCCGACGCGTTTTTCCTCGTTACGGGCTAAGAAAAGAGACCCCATGGCCCACTAAACCCGCCGACAGTTATCTCAAAAAGCTAAAGCCTCACCATACATTATTGGTAATATATAGTTATTTATAGTATCCATATTGAGCCAGAAAACTTTTTGAAAAACTTATTGACAACGAATGACTAAAATGTCTAGGTATTTTCTAAAAGGCGCTTCGAAAAAAAACGCCGAATTCTACGAGCCATTTTTCCTGAAGAGTTGGTCTCTAAGGCGGATGAACAATGGGTGTTGCGGGACAAATAAGCTCCTCCCGTGTTTGGAAAGGAGAAGGGCGAAGGCACTAATAAGCCGGCACCTAAGTAGTGTCTGAGCAAACCAGGATTTTTTGTTCGGGAACTAAGTATGGAAAGTAGAGAATTGAAATGAAAGACGTTGTCGAACTTGCTGTAGTTTCGGTGGCGGTTGTCATGGCCCAATTTTTCTTAGACCTGGTCCTCGTTCACGCGAACGAAGAAAAACTCACCTTTGGGGTGAATATAAGGTTTCGGTATGAATTTCAGGACAATTTCAACCAGAAATTCTATGGGGGAAACCACGCGAGAGGGTCATCCGATGATGGTTTCCTTTTGGGGCGTTTCAGGGCCGGTCTCGACTACAGGCCGTATAAAAATATCCACTTATCCCTGTGGATGCAGGATGCGGAAGTATGGGATATCGCCCTTCCGGATAGTGCGTTTTATAATGGAAAGTTCGGCAGGGAACATAATCCAAATAGGGATAGATGGGAGCTTTGGGATACCTACCTGGAAATCGGTGAACTTCTTGATCGCGACCTAAATCTTAAGTGTGGGAGACAGAGGATTTTTTATGGAAATATGAGGATATTCGGACCCGGGCAGTGGGGAAACACCGGAAGATGGATCTGGGACGCTGCCAGGCTCTCATATGAATTCAACGGAGGGTTTATGGACGTGTATTACGGAAGAACTCAGCTCCATGAACCGGTTAAATTCAGTCTCAACCATCGCCACACGTTTGAGAGTGTGGGATCTTATAGCCATTTTGAACTTCCAGATAAGTTCTTTAACATTGTCCTGGAGCCATTTTTTATGACCAAGGGTGATGAGCACAACCACTATAACGGTGAAGACCAGAGAATGGGAGACCTCGATTCTTACTATGTGGGTCTCAGGAGCTGCAAAAAGGACATCAAGGGACTCGATTATGATCTTACCTATATAAACCAGTGGGGGGATTTCTCTCATGATGATATCAAAGCCTGTGGTTATCACATACTTCTGGCTTACAACTTAAAAGAAATACGCACAAAACCCAGGGTGAGCATTGAATACAGCTTCGCATCAGGGGATTCTAATCCCAATGACGGCGATTATGAGACCTTTGATGGGGCATTCGGGGCAAGGGACAAGATGTACGGCAGGATGAATCTTTTCCACTGGAAGAACATCGAAGACGCCCAGATCAACCTGGAGATTAAACCGAAAAAGTGGTTTTACCTCAAGGCCGAGTTTCACGAATTCCGACTCGCCGAAAGAGAGGATGCCTGGTATCTAAACGCCAAAGAATACCGTGACAAGACAGGGATATCCGGAGATGAGGTGGGAAAGGAGTTTGATATCTTAGGGAAATTAGACCTTCCCAAAGGGAACCAGATTCAGCTTGGCGTTGGCCGTTTCTGGCCAGATGAGTTTGTTAGAAAGCAGGCCTCCAACAAGGAGGCCAACTGGGTTTTTATCCAGTGGATGTACAAATTCTCGCGGGAAATCCTTTAGTATCATAGGGAGATCAGGATTTATTATCAATCATTTAATTGCCATTTGGATGGCCCAGGGCTGTGCTTGGGTTGGAAAGGAGGTTTCAATGTATATTAAACAGAATACGACACGGATTGCCGGGGATAGGACGACTAAGGTAAGGATTGCCGCCTGGTTACTGTTTGGGATCGTGCTCTTTTCTATGTCTCCTTCTCTGGCCGGTGAACCAACTTACAGGCAAGGAGTAGATATCTTTATCGAAACAGGCGTTGATCCACCGGATCGCGTCCCGACATGGTACGCACCCCAGGTGGCAAAACCCTATGCCCCGGTGTTTGAAATTCTCGCCACCAGAGGCACTCAGGGGCGGTATTATCCTTACACCTACTCGGTCACCGTGAAAGACCTCGCTAAAATGCACGGCCATGATTGCGAAGGTCTCAGCCACGCGGCCAATTGCTGTTATGTTGCTTTCAAGATTCTTTTTCCGGATGGTATTATTGACCGAAGCGTCCTTTGGGGTATCTCCGGGAAATCACCGTGTTGGAGCGATGTAACCGCTTATCTTACAGGCACTCGTATGCAGTATGGAAATCTCGGGTTTTTCAAGGACAAGAGATACGGACACTGCATTATTTTATATCGAGAGGATACAGAACAGGCTGTGCTTGTCACCTGGAAAAAGGGAATCAATAACATTCCCTGGGAAACCGTGATGCTTCCGGAAAAGATTGAATGGAAGACCAAAGTGGACATGGAGAAGGTCAAAGCACTCAAAAAAGTGGTCAAGAAAGCCGGTGGCAAGGCTACCCCCTACCAGGTAGATTTAATGCGTTACTATCAATATTTGCATATCAATGACGTTATGAGCCGTCCTTTGGAAGAGAGCTATCAAACCAGGGTTCTTAAAGACTTCAAATGGGAAGACTGGGTTGACCCGACCAAGACAATTCCGAATCCACATAAGCGTAGTGATATCCGCTTAAAAGATTTTCCTTACCGGAAAGAACCTGTGTCCACAGAATGACGTGTCATCCCCGCCTTAAAAGGCGGGGTATTGACGTCATATTCGTAAGTTCTCAAAAAGTCCGGGAATACAGGATGGCCATGTGAGTCTCTTTTTTAAAGGCCGCAACATGAATTCTTACGCCGCACATTCAACGCCCCCTGGCTAATTAAATACTACCTCAGTACAGGCGGAAAGGGCGGCCGCTTATTGAGAGGGCTTCCTATGGGGCTGCCCTCGGATGAATTTTATGGCAACAACGCCGTTCTATGAAATGAGACAAAACTTTGCGGCCTTTAAAAAAGAGACCCACATGGCTATTGGATAGGAGGATATACCCGGACTTTTTGAGATGTTACTCATATTCTTCATAAAACATTAGGATAGCTAAAGGTTTACAGTTAGGCATAGAAAGGAAAACCTGCCATGAGTGAAGAAGAAGCAAGAAAAACTGGCCGTCGAGGCTTTCTGAAAAACACCGGAACAGTCTCATTTGCCGCGGGCGCGGCGGCCTTTGGAGGGCTCTCGTTAGCGAACGCTAAGGCAGAGGATGAAAAAGATGCTATAGGAAAATATTGGCAAAGCAAGCAGGAAGAATACGAGGCCAAGGAAAAGAAACTCAGGAAGGCCTACAAGGCATTTGACAAGCCTCCCAAGCATGTATACCGCGGGACGGATTGGTCTGATGAGAGGGCGACTTTTTATGCGCCGCTGTAGGAAGAGTGCCCGTATCTGCCGGAATTCCAGTCCATCTTTACCGAGGGGACGGCCGGGCAGTACTTCAAGTATACGCTTAAATTCGG
>JAXHTA010000377.1:0-4048 GCA_034190285.1 Thermodesulfobacteriota bacterium
GAATTTATGGACCTTTTCCTGGAATTCAAAAAGGGCCATAAATTCATTTAAGTTCCCCTCTGCCTCACCCATGAGAAAGAAATCCATGAATGGGGCCAGAGGTTCAGGATTCAGAAAGGTGGTGATGCCCCCAGCCATGATTAACGGACAAGATTCAGATCTCTTCTCTGCGAAAAGCGGTATCTTCCCCAGCTCCAGGACGGTCAGGACATTGGGATAATCATTTTCAAAGGAAAGGGAGAAGGCCACGAGGTGGAATTCTTGAAGGGGAATCTGGGATTCGAGAGATAGGAGGCCGTGGCGGCCTGAAAGATACAGGGGCATCTCCTGAACATCGGGCAAGAAAACGCGCTCCGCAACGACGTCTGACCTTTCGTTGAGAAGACGATAGACAAGCTGGAAGCCCAGGTTTGACATACCCAGGCGATAATAGTTAGGGAAAGCCAGGGCAACGGACAGCCTTCCTCCCCAGTCTTTTCTAACGCCCCCCTTTTCCCTGGCCAACCTTGCCCGATAAAGAGAAATAATATCGCCTGGCATAGTGTTAATGAAGCTCAATCAGCTTTCAACCTCAGAAAGGTCGGGTAGTCCAAGTCTTCCCTGAGACCGAATCTGCTCAGAATCCCCCTTTTTTCACGAATTTCCTCGCCTTCGTCTATTGACGCCGAAGGCCCAACACCCTCTTTCTTTCTCTGATAGGTGGGTGTATCGAGATTCACACCGTTGAATCTCACTGTCCAGTCTTCCTCTGCCTCTTCGGATGTCACATCTCTGATATTAACTACATTATCATAGACATTACTGGCAAGACTCCCGTCACCATTGCCATTACTGTCTATGCCGGTTGCGATAACGGTCGCTTGGACCTCATCCTCCATGGTATCGTCAAGTACCACACCCCAAAAGATCTCGGCATCCTCATTCACTTCTTCCTTGATGAAGTTGGAGGCCTCTTCGATTTCATCCATGGTCACGTCTGGAGGACCGGTTATATTCATGAGTAGCCCTTTAGCTCCATCGATGGAAATATCCTCCAGAAGCGGGCTGTTGATGGCCATCTGGGCCGCCTCCGTGGCCCGGTTTTCTCCACTGGCCCTTCCCAAGCCCATAATGGCGGCGCCCATTTGCTCCATCACCCTCTTAACATCGGCAAAATCCAGATTGATATAACCGTTGCTCATGATCAGATCGGAAATACCCCTAACTGCATGCAAGAGGACTTCATCCGCCTGTGAAATGAGTTCTTTAAAGGTGGTGCTTTTGCTGCTCAAGGATCTGAGACGCTCATTGGGGATAATAATGAGGCTGTCGACCTCGTTTCTGAGGCACTTGATCCCTTCCATAGCCCTTTTCATCCGTTTTTCCCCTTCAAATCTAAAGGGCTTGGTCACCACGGCCACGGTCAGGGCGCCGTTTTCTTTACACTCCCGG
Organism: Thermodesulfobacteriota bacterium; assembly: GCA_034190285.1. Classification (GTDB taxonomy): domain Bacteria; phylum Desulfobacterota; class DSM-4660; order Desulfatiglandales; family Desulfatiglandaceae; genus JAXHTA01. The sequence continues at coordinate 1,432 of JAXHTA010000377.1, forward strand.
GCAATAATCGGGGAGGCACCTGTCCCTGTACCACCACCCATGCCTGCCGTTATAAAGACCATGTCGGAGCCATGCACCAAGTCCTTGATTTCATGGATACTTTCTTCTGCCGATGACCTGCCGATTTCCGGATCAGCCCCCGCGCCAAGACCCATGGTGATTGACGGCCCAAGTTGGATCTTTTGCGGGCTAGCGGACCTGTCAAGGTCCTGGGAATCGGTATTAGCAGCAATGAAATCAACACCCTCTAGGCCTGAGCTAATCATATTGTTGATCGCGTTACCGCCTGCGCCGCCGACACCCACTACCTTGATTCTGGCATTGTGTCTTTCCTTTTTTTCTACAAATTCAAATTTCATGGCATACCTCCTCATTGTCTATTCAGTGCCCGGTTTGTCACTTATAAATGGGCACTTTTTGCATTCACTGCAAATTGTGTCTGTTTTTTTCCTCGCTGACATCGTATCATCCAGCTTGAAACCTGTGAACTCGACGGACTCAAATTACTTCGCTGAACCATCTCTTCATTCTCCCCATGACACGGTTAAAGATATTTGTGTCTCTTATTCTGAACTTCCTCGCCTTCTTGCTAGTCTTGGCTCCATAAAGGACCAGACCGACCGCTGTGGCATACATGGGTTTGTTTACAACTTCTACCAACCCGCTTATTCCCTGAGGGTATCCCACGCGGGCAGGGGTCCTAAATATCTGCTCCGCCTGCTCTGTAACCCCAGTGAGTTCTGATGAACCGCCTGTTACAACAACACCTGAACTGAGGGCATCTTCGTATCCGGAACGCGCAAGTTCACGGTATATCATAGAAAATATCTCTTCGACTCGTGGTTCAAGGATCTCCCCCAAGATCTGCCGTGACAGAACCCTCGGTTTTCTTCCCCCCACTCCTGGCACCTCAATGGTTTCCTCCTTCCGGATCAATGAGGAAAGTCCGCAACCATATTTGATTTTGATCTTTTCCGCCTCCAATTTGGGGGTCCTCAGCCCTATGGCAATGTCATAGGTCAGATTGTCTCCCCCCAGGGTAAGAACCGATGTATGCTTTATGGCCCCTCTGGAGAATATTGCCATGTCGGTCGTCCCTCCCCCGAAGTCAATGAGAGCCGCCCCGAGATTACGCTCCTCCTCTGAAAGGACCGCCTCACTCGATGCGAGGGACTCGAGAACGATATCGCACACGTCCAGCCCGGCCCGATTAGCACATTTAATAATGTTTTGTGCGGAGGTAACAGCACCGGTCACTATGTGAATCTTGGCCTCTAAACGAACTCCGGACATACCCAGGGGGTCCAGAATTCCGTTCTGCTCATCCACGATAAATTCCTGTACCAGGGTATGAATGACCTCCCGATCCATTGGAATCGCAACGGCGCTGGCGGCTTCAATCACCCGGTCAATGTCCTTTTTTGTAACCTCCTTATCCTTGAGGGCGATTACTCCATGGCTGTTAAATCCCTTGACATGACCACCGGCAATACCCGCATAGACAGAGCTGATCTCACACCCAGCCATGGTCTCCGCTTCTTCTACGGCCTCCTTTATGGAATTTACGGTGTGTTCAATGTTAATGACCACTCCTTTCCTGAGACCCTCAGAAGGATGAGTCCCCATGCCGATGATTTCCACGCCGTCAGGGCGGTCTTCCCCGACAACCGCACATATCTTCGTCGTTCCGATATCCAGGCCTACAATAATCTCCTCAGACATTTTCATTTGTCATCCTGCCTTTCTTTCCCTGAAGGAGACTACAGCTCCATCAACGTGATTCAAATCAATGGCTGTCACATCGTGGATCCTGCCGGTCTGACTCAAGTGTTCCACTATTCTCTTTAGTCTTTCCATCTTGCTCATAAAGTCCTCGCACATTAGTTTTAACTCCGCTGCGAGATGGCCAAAATAGAGCGATATGTACCCTCCCTTCTTTATATGGATTTCCGAAAGCGACTTCAATGACCACTGCCCTTTCTCCGATTCCAAAAGCCTCATTATCTGGGATGCTTTTTTCAATTCCCCCGACATCTGCGGTCCCCGTTCAAAAACACCGGTGACAACAGGTAAATCGGCATTCTCCGGCTCTGACACTTCTTTAAAGACCTCCCCCCATCGATTCATGTAGTACATCCTATCCATCAAGACCAGTGCCGAAGGGGACTCCTTTTCAGCCCGAACAATCAGGGTGTGAGGAAGGCGTCTTTCGAGTTCCACCGATCTGACCCAGGGATGCTCCTCCATTACTTGTTTCAGCTCGTTCAGGTTGAGGGATAGAAGACTAACATCAGAGTTCAAGCCACACATCCCAAGAAGTTTACGGCCGATCTTTCCATCAACTCCTTTCACATCCACCTGTTCGAGCTTCATGTAAGGAGAAGCGATCAGATAGCGGTAAAGAGATATGAACGACAGGCTTATGACCGCAATAACAGTAAACAGTAGAAAGATCTTCAATAGCCCGCCCCCAATCTGTCGGCTCAAACTAGAGGCAGCGAAAACACCCTGGCCCGATCTACTGGCCTTTGTGGATTTGCGACGAGTGAAACTCTTTGGCGCGGGCCGGGCAAGCTTCGTTCTCTGCCTCCTGGCAGGTCTGTTATTCAAGGCGGAT
>JAXHTA010000378.1:0-4021 GCA_034190285.1 Thermodesulfobacteriota bacterium
CTTGAAAAGGATGTACAAAAGGCCGTGGAGCTTTTTAAGGAGTCAATGGCCCAGGATAGTGAAGTGGCCCGATACATGTTGGGCCGAATATACTACTTCGGCGAAAACGGATTCAAACAGGATCAGGCAAAAGGGCTTGAGCTGATCAGGCAATCCGCGCTTCAGGGATATTCTCAGGCACAGGATACCCTGGGGATCATTCACTTCAACGGAGAGGCAGGGCAGAAGAAGGACGAATCTGAGGCTATGAAGTGGTTCGCAAAATCAGCGGAACAGGGCCTTGTCACGGCGCAGATGCATCTTTCCATGATGTATTATCATGGCCGGGGAGGACTTGACGTGGACAAGGAAAAGGCCGTTGAGTGGATGACCAAGGCTGCAGAGCAGGGCACCGAAGAGGCATGGGAGATCCTGGGGGCCTGGAGCGAGGGCGAGTCAAAATCGAGGACTGTTACGATCCCTATGAAAAAGGGCGAGGGGCCGCTACCTATCAACCCCTGAGCACTGGAAACTGTCATATTTGAGAAACGGCCTGACATAACCATGTTGAAACGATCTATAGAATTGATTCAAGGGTACGGCTTTTACCTGCTGGCCTTGATCCTGCTAATTACGGTGGCCATAACAAACGCCGAGCCGATCAAGGACGGCGATTTCTTCTGGCAAATGGAATATGGCCGGTACATGCTGGAGAACAAGACCCTGATACCCGACCATACGATCTATTCCTGGACTCCTTCCACAGACAGATTCATCTACTGTGCGTGGATTGCGGAGATAGCGCTGTATTTGATGCACAAGACTGGAGGATTGCCCCTGCTTTTTGCATTTCGTTACATCTGCGTGTTGGCGCTCCTGTTTATTGTCTGGGTCTTTGCCTACAAGATGGGGAAGGCAAGGGATATCTTCACCTTTTTTGTCCTGCTGATTGTCCTTCTAGCGAATTATGGGGCTACGTTCCTGAAGCCGGAGCTTATGTCCATGGTCTATATGGCCGTTGTCGGGGGGCTCTATTTTTCCGTTAAGGCCTCATTGTGGGGTAAATGGGGCACGAGGCCCTTTCTCTTTTACCCGATAATCTTTCTTTTGTGGGTGAATACTCACGGGGTCTTTATCTTCGGTCTGACGCTTCTGGCGGCCATTACTTCCGGGGAGGTCTTGAACTACTGGGTTGGAAAAGAAGGTCGGTCTTTTTCCAAACAGGGCATGCGCTACCTCTTGACGGGGGCCTTTTTGAGTGTCGCCGCTACGTTGATCAATCCATACGGAATCGATTATTATATCAACCTTTATTATTCCTACCTGGCGCCGACTGACGACTTGCGGATGGCAACGGTGGGGGCCTTTGTCTCACCCTTTGATGAGCGCGCCTCACGCATGCACCTGGACGAATTCTGGGGAATCATGGCCGTGACCCTTACCGTCATTTTCTTATTTTCTTTGTGGAAGAAACGGTCTTGGGACTGGGCCATTCTTGTCCCGAATCTATTCCTTGCCTGGATAGCTTCAAGGCACATTCGTTCCGTTTTTTACTGGCCCGCCTTCTGGGGTATGAGCGTCATCTATATTACACAAATGCTAACCCACCACGACTTGCCCCCGCCAGAGGGGAAGAAGCTTTGGGGAAGAATAGCGGGATGGAGTGCCGGGCTATTGCGGTCAACGCTGCCAAAGGCAACCCCGGCCTTCAAAGGACTTGTTCTTATCGCTTTTTTCTTGCTGGCCTACAGGGCATCCTATGAAGTTATCTACGATCCTCCAACTTCAAGGTGGTGCGGTTTCGGAATAGGGTATCTGAATCCGGTGCAGGCAAGTGCCTTTCTAAAAGAGCACAGACCCGGCAAACAGCTTTATAACAGCTATGACATCGGTGGGTACCTCATTCATGACCTATATCCCCTCTATAAGGTGTCCTGTGATCCAAGGGCATTTCCCTACGCCGACTGGTACGATGAATACTGGGATTTCAATGCCGGCTCTGCGCCACTTGAAGAATTCAGCAAGAAATACCCCTTTGACGTCGCCATCGTAGACTTAAGGGCATCAGAGAGCCCCATCGTGAAGTTCTTGATGTCCCGTGACTGGGAACCTGTGTTTTACGGGCCTGTGGCCATTGTCTTTGTGAGAAGCGACGTGGGCTTTGTACATGATTTTCGCAAGTCGGATAAGCACAGGTTTGATGAGATAAAGAGCCTGTATTATGCCGGAATGGCATTCAATATTGCTGCGTCACTTGGAGATATTGAGACATCCGGGTATCTTCTGGAGTTGATCAAGGGGCGTTTCACTCCTCGCAATAAGGGCTATCGGGTGTTGGTAGAAAATATCTCATCGGTTCAAAATGGGTTAGCTGCTTATGAAAGACAGGACTACGAAACGGCGTGGGAAAATCTCTCAAAACTCGACCCTACGAACGCCATCATACGCGTCAGCCTTGTTATATTTCACCTCCGGAACTGGAAGGCCAAGCAACTGATAATTAAAGGAAATCTGCGGGAAGCCCTGAATTTGTTAGAGGCAGCCTTAGTACAGCGACCTGATTATGCGGATGGCTATTTTAATGCCGGTATCCTGGGTTACCAAGTGAGACTCATTGAACAGGCTGAAAGAGAATCCGGAGATCCTGAGGCAATGTGGAAATCCCCAACCACAAAAATGTACACCGGCAAAGGGTTTATAAGCAAGTTTGAAGGGAAAAAGGAAATCGACTGGAGGAATCACCTGGAGGTCTTTTTAGGGCTGGCACCCGATCACCGTTACGCCCACGTAGCCAGGCAAGTGCTGGAGGGAAAGGGGCTGCCAGAGACGGTGCCGTTGATTCTATGAGGCACATGGTTGAGAAATGCTTCTCTCGTTCGGGGAGGCCTGGGACTTTCACCCCCACCCCGACCCTCCCCCTTCAAGGGGGAGGGAGGTTTCAAAGGATTTCACTCAATTAATCCCCTCTCCCCTCTGGGGGAGAGGGCCAGGGTGAGGGAGGGTACCCCGATTTGTTGAGCAGATACAAAGAAAAGAAAGCGGGGAATGGACAGACCGTTTAAGGAAAGTAATGGTGCTTATGGCAATCAATAATCCAGTACTCCAGTACTCCAGTATGCTATTACTCCAGCAGAACGGTTTTTGAGAACACTCATGTGCGGGATTTGCGGATTCACAGGAAAGAGAGACGATGTTACCCTCAAAAAGATGGCCGATGCCATCCGGCATCGAGGCCCGGATGACGACGGCTTTTACTCGGATGGCAAGATGAATCTGGGAATGAGGAGATTGAGTATAGTTGACCTTGAAACGGGACGCCAACCGATAAGTAATGAGACCGAAAATATATGGGTTGTGGCAAATTGCGAAATATATGACCATGTGCCTTTGAGAAAGACGCTGGAGACAAAGGGCCATCATTTCAGGACCGATCATTGTGATACGGAGGTTATCGTCCACCTCTATGAAGAGTTCGGGGAAGATTGGCCTTCCCACGTCAACGGCATGTTCGGGGGTGCTCTGTGGGATAAAGAGAGCGAAAGGCTTTTATTGTTCCGCGACCGGATTGGAAAAAAGCCGCTTTATTATGCCGAAATAAGCGGCCGACTTATATTTGCCTCCGAGATTAAGGCGCTCTTCTTGCATCCGCTGATTTCCAGGCGGCTTGACTATCAGGCCCTGTACAACTATTTCGGGTTCAAGAACATCAGCGCGCCGAGGACAGCCTATGATGACATCAGACAGCTTCTGCCGGGTCACGTTCTTGTGTGGCAAGGGGGAGAAGGAACTACGCGTCCCTATTGGAATTTGGAATTTGGCGATCCATTGACGGATATCACAGAGCAGGAGGCATCTCAGCACTTATTTGAACTTTTTGAAGATGCGGTAAAGATCAGGATGCAATGTGATGTGCCTTACGGGGCCTATCTTTCCGGGGGGGTGGACTCGAGTTCGGTCGTCTCGATTATGCGACGATACGAGTCAAAACCCGTCACCACCTTTTGCCTTGGCTACGAGGACAAGACCGGGGGCCAATTCCCAG
>JAXHTA010000379.1:0-4002 GCA_034190285.1 Thermodesulfobacteriota bacterium
GGTGTGGAATTAATCAGGCGAGTGAAGGAAGATTATCCTCATGTTTGCAGTATAGCAATGACCGGATACTCTGAGGAATACGGATATGTCGATGTGGTGAATGCTGGCGCTTCAGATTTCATCAACAAACATTTTGTAATTGAAGAAATTGAGGCCAAGGTCAGGAGAAGCATAATCGAACGAAACGTGAGGCAAGAACTCAATAGATTGTCGATCACTGATTCCTTGACAGGCCTTTATAACCAGAGGCATTTTTATGCCCGGCTTAAGGATGAAATCATGCGGGCACAGAGACAAAAACACCGGCTCGCTTTAATCCTTCTGGATCTGGACGATTTTAAGCATTACAACGATACACGCGGGCATCTGGCAGGCGACGAAATTCTCCAAAAGGTTGGAGTCATCATCAATGCCAAGATCCGAGAAGGCGTTGATTCCGGGTACAGATACGGTGGTGATGAATTTGCCGTTATTCTAATCGATGCTGAATCAGATATTGCCACGGCCATAGGAACGCGCATTGAAAAAGGCATAGAAATAGAATGTAATCTGGGTGTATGCATGGGATACGCGTACTTTTCAGACGGAATGACGTCTGAGGCATTTGTAGGCAAAGCGGATCAAGAACTTTATCAATTAAAGGAGCAAAGAAAGAACCTGAGAGGTTGACCCTCACAATGTGTCTGATAATATATATTATGTAAACTTTTTTTTACGGAGGTAATTTATGAGTAGTGTTGTCAAGAAACGCCGGAAAAAGATCGCTAAACACAAACACAGAAAACTAAGGAAAAAGATGCGTCATAAAAACAAATAAAGGATTTTGTGCGTTTTCTTGAAGATATATGGAAGTTCCCCCGCAATCAGCGGGCCGCAAAAGATTTTAGACTTCGCATTTCCTGAATGATGTATGCCTGCGACCGCCACCGCCGTGACGTCGCAGGCATGCGTGGTCTAAAAGGCAGGCCCAGGAAGGCAACCACTTTCTGGCGCGCCCTTATAACGCCTGCCCTGTGTGTGGATTCCGCCAACAAATTGCCGGCACGGCAGCTTATTTGCTGTAATCGTACCATCCACCTCCTGTCTTCTTGCCCAGCCTTCCAGCACGAATCATGGACTTAAGCAGGTTCGGGGACACCCACTTCGACTCCTTGTTCAATTCCTTGTAAAAATACTCGGTGACAAAATACAGGATATCGATGCCTGTAAGATCCATCAACTCAAATGGACCCATGGGATAATTGAGGCCATTCTTGACAGCAATATCCACGTCCTCCCTGCTGGCAACGCCCTCTTCGACTAGTTTTATAGATTCGAGCAGATGAGGGATCATGACCCTGTTTACGATAAAGCCAGCGGAGTCCTTCTTGACCTCAACCGTGATTTTCCCCATTTTCTTGGCAAGCTCGCTGGTGGTAGCGACCGTTTCATCGCTGGTGTAATACCCTCGGATCACCTCAACCAGCCTCATAAGTGGCACGGGATTGAAGAAGTGCATTCCACACACCCTATCCGGTCGCTTGGTGGCCGCGGCTATTTCAGTCAGAGACATGGATGAAGTATTGGATGCAAGGATGACTTCAGGACGGCACAGCTCATCCAGTTCTTTGAACACGGCCTTTTTCAGCTCCAGATCCTCAACAACAACCTCAATAACAAAATCCACATCTTTCATTTGGGACATATCGGTTGTCCCTTTGATCCGGCCCAGTATTGCATCCTTTTCCTTTGCATCGAGTTTCCCCTTCTCCACGCTCCTTGAAAGGAATCTATCAATGTTTTTCATACCGCCCTCGACGAAACGGTCTTCAATATCTCTCATGACAATGTCGCAGCCTATCTGTGCTGCGACCAGCGCAATGCCATTTCCCATTGTGCCCGCACCGACAACGCCTATCTTCTTTATATCCATAATACTCACTACCTCCTTACTAGTTGCCGTCCGAACGAAGAATAATAGTCTTTGTTCAGACACCGGTTAAAGAAAAGCCAATCAGCCAACACCACAGAAATCCCGCATCCTTTGAAGGCCCCATTTACCAACGCGAGCCCTTTCCCGAGATAACGCTTTTTTTCCACAAGTTGCTGAATGTGGCCTATACAGATTCCACTCTTCTGTGACCAGAATCCCACGACTCTTACTAACATAATATGATTTTTTAACAAATTGGTGTAATTACCTATTTAGATTGCCTTTTGCATCCTTAATACTCCATACGCGTGCGCGTTGAAATCTCGGATTATTGATGATTTTTCAACTTTTTCCATATCACATATGTTTTGGCAATTCTACCCAAAAAATTCCAATACACGCCTATCTAAATGGCGACCAAGCCCGGAGGATTTTCCAGGGGACCACCCCAGACTCTCTTTCCAGACATCATCGGATTCCATACAGAGATAAAGACCCAGATTGGGGTGCCATTTCTCCAGGTGCTCCCTCATAAATCCATAGAGGTCCATGCGTATAGGTTTGAAATAGCGCATCTTTCCATCCAATCCAACAATAAACTCTCCGTTCAGGATACATGTTTTTGGGTGGCGTCTCCTGATGATCGTCTTGAGGCCCGGCATAAACCTGAAGGAGCCCAGGCTTATCCATATGATTCCTGCGGGGTCAACATACTCATCCATCAGGTCAAGGGTCTTCAGGTATTCCTCTTTCCAGCGAGGATGGGGTATGAGCGGGTCAAAATGAAAGCCTAAGGTAAATCCTTCCGATTGACACCGCCTGGCTGCTTTCAGCCTCTCTCTTAAACTTGCAGCCCGGTGTTCCTCCCGGCTAGAAATAAAGGGACTGTTCAAAGACCATGAAACGACGATTCGGTCCCTGTAGCTGGAGGCTAACAGCCTGTCGACCAGTCCCGTCTTGGTCTTGAGTTCCAAGGCGGTGTTCTTTCTCTTTGAAAACACTGGAAGAAGCAGATCACTCCAGCAGGTTATGGGATCAATGGCAAGGCTATCCATGAACTCGCCCGTTCCGACCCTGAAGACTCTGTCAGGTTGGCTATCAATTAATCGAAGTACATGATCGAGTTCTTTCTCCAGATTGACAAACACCCTCAAATCACGCTGGTTGAAGTAGGACTGCAAGATGCAGTAACTGCAATTCAAAGGGCAGTTTGTTCCCACGTTCAGGATCTGGTATCCGCAGCAGATATATTCGCTGGTTCCGGGGCATGGCTTGAGAAAGACACCTCTGTAGGAGAGCAGGCGGAGGGTGTCTTTGCCCATCTCCAAACTGTTGGATATGTTACCTATCTCCGTCCCATCAAACGGTTGAACAGGAATACCATGCAACCTCCTCAACATACTGTCGACAGGACCTAAATCTTGCACCCCTTCTTCTACGAGCACCTTTTTTATTTTGAAATCGGGCATCAAACTTCCTTCATCCACGGATCCCTTAGGTCCTCCAAGCCCCCTGCGCGGGCGAGACGCACTATCTTCTCTTTCAGGTCTTTGCCGTTTTTGAAAGACAATTCAAGCTTATAATTTGATGCCTCAAAATATGGTGGGGCGGTAATCCTTACACCATCGGGCAGGTCCAGTCCGGAGGTCCTCTTATGGAAGGCCCTCTCGGCCTGAGACAGCGCTGGAAAACGCATGGTTCTTAAAAGACGGAGCACTGCCTTGGCCTTTTGCGGGACGTTCAGCCCATTATCGGAACAAATGTCTTCAATTGATCGTCCTGCAAGAAGATCACTTAGAGCCCCATTATCTATATATGAAAGATCAGTCAAATATTCAATAAGTTGTTTCTGTTGATTAATGTTAAACCTTAATTTTGACATTAGATGAATGGCATGAGGTCTCATTTCATGATTTATCTCCAGGAGCATCTTGGCCACATGGAGCGATAGGCGTCCGTGTACAAGGTATCTCTTCATCTCATCATCCAGCTCTTGCTCCAGTTTCATAAACAACAGAAAGGCCGGTTCATGGGATGGGAGATCAAGCATGGGCATATAATGCTCCAGAATTTCGCTCTTAGGAACCAAT
>JAXHTA010000038.1:0-14468 GCA_034190285.1 Thermodesulfobacteriota bacterium
CCCATAAGTCTATGGGACGACTATAATGAGGGGCTTTCCCTTAGAACGGCCATAGACTTATGGGGCACACCTTGATGCATTCCTTGCAGTCGTTGCACTTTTCCTCAATCACCCTGGGGGCGGTCTTCTTGATCTCTAACTGAAAGCCGCCGTTTTCTCTGCGGACCTTGTTAAGGACCCCGTTTGTGATGATGTGAATATTCTTATTGCTTCTTGCCTCTTCCCATTTAGAAGAAAAAGAGGCGTCGTCTGCTGCCAGTGAGCCAAGCCCGGGCGGCCTTTCAAGGAAATAGACTTTGTTTCCCGCCGCGGCCTGGTCCAGGGCCGACTGAACGGAATCTATGCCGGCTCCAATTATCAGTACTTTTTTCCCTTCCACTTCTCTTCCCTTTTAGGCGCTATTTGCACATGAGGTGTAAACGGGTGACCGGCCCCTTATCTCTGAGACCTTGACGAGTTCTTTTTTCCTTAAACTCTGAACCTGTCTGAATACATCCGGAGGGGTCAATTGGAGTCTTTGGGAGATATCTTTAACGGTCAGACCTTCTTCGTTGAGCAGCAACAATATCTCTTGAAGGGTGATTTCCTCCGTAATGACACCGTCAAGGAGTCTTCCTATTTCATGAGAGGTGAAGACCTCCTGGTATCTGTTACCGTCCTTCATAAATTCCGTCTGTTTTGCAGCCACCCATCTGAGCTTTTCACCGCTAAGGGCATTTCTTGCGGCATGGAGCTTTAGTTTCTGGTCATCAATGCCATGTTCGGCGTCCGTGCTCAAGGGACCCAGCCCCCTGACCTTGTTGGTAAAGGTGGTCACCACCTCGGCAAAACGGCCTCCCTCCGCGGCCGATACCCATTCCAGAAGCAGTCTTTCGGGATTGATTTCTATATGCGCAAGTATCCTTTTTGCCACATTTATCATGTTTATGGCTTCTTCATTACCAGACTGGTAATGGCATTCTCCAGGATGTCACCCCCCTACCCATATTCCGTCGCAGTCCTTTATAAAGGCCTCGATTATAAACCTGGGATCCACCCTTCCTGTACACATCACCCGGACGACCCGCATGTTAGGCGGGTATTGGAGACGCGAGACACCTGCCAGATCTCCCCCGGCGTAGGCACACCAGTGACACAAGATGCCGAGGATTCTTGGTTCAAAGCTCATGGTTTATCCTCTTTATAAATTCGCGGCCAGGGCGGCAATCTGGGAGATGACCTGTTCTTCAGTGAACCTGCCCATCGTGATCGCCAGCCTCGGGCACTTGGAGGCGCAGATACCGCACCCTTTACAGGAGGCGGAAATTGTCCGGGCCTTTTCTCCGGCCTCGGTCGCCTCTACCTTGATGGAGCCGTAAGGGCACAGATACTCGCAGATGCCGCAGCCAAAACATTTTTCCGGGTCCACCGAACTGACAATAGGCTCGGTAATCACATACCCCCTGGCCAGGGGAATGGCTGCCCGGGCAGCTGCGGCCTGGGCCTGGCTGATGGATTCGTCTATGGACTTTGGTGAATGGGCCAGACCACAGACAAATACGCCGTCAGTCGAAAAATCAACCGGCCTTAATTTGACATGGGCCTCCTGGAAAAAGCCGTCTGAATTTAAAGGGACCTTTAACAGCCGGGAAACCTCCTTGTTTTCCGCCGGGATGACCGCCGCGCTCAAGACCAACGTGGAAGGCTTGATACGAATGTTTTCCCCAATCAGGGGGTCAAAGATGCTGAGGTTTAATTCCCCGTGCTCTTCGGTGACAAGGGGCTTGTTGTCATCATCGTATCTGATGAATACGATCCCTGCTTCTCGGGCCTCACTGTAATAATCCTCGGTAAAGCCGTATGTCCTTATGTCCTTATATAGGATATAGATATTGGAAAGGGGATTCAGCTCCTTTATCTTCAGGGCATTCTTGATAGCCACACCGCAACATATCTTGCTGCAATAAGGCCTTTCCTTTGTCCTTGAGCCAACGCACTGGATCATGACCACGTCCGAAAAGGCGGAGGTATCGCGTGATCCGTCAGCCAGCCGTGTCCCCAGCGCTTTTTGGGTAATGACTGCGTCATGACTCTTGTAGAGATATTCGGTCGGCTGGTATTCCTGCGCGCCGGTGGCTACTATAATCGCCCCATGTGATATGTATTCTTGTTTTCCGTCTGCGGATATGGTGGTCGTAAAATTGCCTATGTAACCCGCCACTTCTTCGATCCGGGTCTTTGTATAAACCTTAATGAGTGGATGGGACGTGACTTTGCCTACTATTTCCTTCAACAACTGTTGGGGGTCATTCTTGTCCAGGGTAAAGTGCAGGTCCCGGAGATTTCCCCCAAGTTTTTCGTCTTGTTCAATCAGAAAGCACTGAAACCCCTGGTTTGCCAGAGAAAGGGCAACCGTCATTCCTGAAAGCCCACCGCCTATCACCAATGCCTCTGGTATGACCTGGATCATTTCTTCTTTCAAAGGAGAAGACAGCCTGGATTTGGCCACTCCCATTCTTACCAGGTCCATGGCCTTTTCCGTGGCGGCTTCGTGCTCGTGGGCATGCACCCAGGTGCAGTGGTCTCTTATATTGGCCATCTCAAAAAGACAGCGATTGAGCCCTGCTTCACGAATGGTCTCTTGAAAGAGGGGTTCATGGGTGCGGGGCGTACACGCGGCTACTACGACCCTGTTTAGGTCGTGCTCTTCAATCAACTGCTTTATTTTTTCCTGGGCGTCGCGGGAGCAGGCATACAGGGTCTGCTCGGCATAGACGACATCAGGAAGCCCCTGGGCGTATTCCCTTACCCTGGCGACGTCTGCAACGCCGGCAATGTTGACCCCGCAATGACAGACAAAGACCCCGATTCTGGGTGGTTCTCCCTCAAGGGGCTTTTCAGGGACGTATTCTTTTTTTTCAACCAGTGTCCCGCGGACTTCAGACAAAAGTTCCGAGGCCAAAGACACCGACCCGCTGGCCTGCGTAACGCTTTCGGGAATATCCTTGGGCGATTGAAAGGCGCCGGCGACAAATATGCCGTCCCTGGAAGTCAGGGTCGGTGAGAATTCATGCGTGTGGCAAAATCCGTCTTTGTTAAGCCTTATACCGGCGACCCTGGCAAGGTCACCAGCGGTTTTTGACGGCTCCAGGCCCACTGATAATACCAACAAATCAAATTCCTCTTTGTGGTGGGAGCCTTCTTCAGTGACATAATTTAAGATCAGATTTTCCGTGTCAAGAGACCTTTCCACGGACGAGAGACGGCTTTTCACGAAATGGATATCGAATTCGCGCTTGGCCCTTTCAAAAAAGCTCTCGAAGCCCTTTCCCTGTGTCCTGATGTCCATGTAAAATATGCTGACGTCCAGGTCGGGATCGTGTTCCTTGGCGATAATGGCCTCTTTGATTGCATAGGTGCAGCAGACAGAAGAACAATAGGCGTTTGTGGCCAGGTCCCTGCTGCCTACACATTGAAGGAAGGCTATTCTTTTGGGAACGCCTCCGTCCGACGGGCGCGTGATCTTACCCTGAAACGGGCCTGATGCAGATTGTATCCTCTCAAACTCGATGCTTGTAATGACATTGGGAAATTCTCCGTAGCCATAAGGCTTTTTCCTTCTCGCATCGAATTCATCAAGACCGGGGGACAGGATGACAGAGCCTACCTCCAACTCCAGGAGTTCTTCCTGTTGATTAAGGTTTATGGCCTTAAGCTCTTTACAGGCCTGCTCGCACTGCCGGCATTCGTTTTTGACCACGAAAAGACAGGTGGCGGGATCAATCACAAAGGATGCGGGCACTGCCTGAGGATATGGTATAGAAAGCGATTTGACCTTGGCCAGGTTCTCGTTATAGGGATCAGGGACCTCCACAGGGCAATAATCCACACAGCTGCCGCAGGCAGTACAGACTTCTTCGTCTACATACCGGGGCCTCTTGAGCACGTTCACCTTAAAGCTCCCGGCCTCGCCTTCTATGGATTCGACCTGCGCGTTGGATATAATCTTTATATTACTATGTCTGCCACACTCAACGAGTTTGGGAGACAGGATTCACATAGCACAGTCAAGGGTGGGAAATGTCTTGTCCAGCTGTGCCATTGTCCCGCCAATGGCTGGCGAGTTTTCAACCAGATAGACATAGTATCCAAGCTCCGCCAGATCGAGGGAGGCCTGGATACCGGCGATACCGCCACCAACCACCATTACTGAGCCGATGTTATCGTTTTTTGAACCCATGGTAATTTCCTCTACAGCCTTTCCGAGACCTGAGCCAAAAGGTCTTTGGGAGTGACGCTGAAGTCTTCCGATTTATTGCCGACGACCGACATAACCATATGGTGTCGTATGGTCTGTGAAAACTTGTCGATCTCATCAATATTACGCAGAAAAGACTTGTTGACATATCCTTCTTTTGCGGCCATTTCCCTTAAAACGCCCATTACCTTGACAAATTGAACGTCCTGGGGGCAGTGGAACGAGCAGGTATGGCACATGACGCAGAGCCAGATAAGATCGGATGAGAGCACCCTTTCTCTCATTCCCAGAAGTATCATGCGGATTATTTTTCGGGGATCGTAAGCAGGATCGACATCTGATGCGGGGCACCCGCCCGTACAGGCGCCGCAGGCAAAACAGGCCTTTAGGTTCTCTCCCCCGGGATGGGAGGCCACGTCAAATTTGAAATCCGGGTCCAGTTTATTCAACAGTACTTCTTCCACCTTGCTTACCTCCCTGTTCGAGGTTCAGGATTTGCGAACCTGCACCTCATCAATATTCGTCCGGCATTTCATTTAGTTGTGCCAGGGTAAAAACAGGCCCATCTTTGCACACATACTTGTTGCCGATGTTGCACCGTCCACAGATACCTATCCCGCACTTCATCCTCATCTCAAGAGATAGAATG
Organism: Thermodesulfobacteriota bacterium; assembly: GCA_034190285.1. GTDB lineage: Bacteria > Desulfobacterota > DSM-4660 > Desulfatiglandales > Desulfatiglandaceae > JAXHTA01. Next base: position 4,887 of record JAXHTA010000038.1, read on the forward strand.
ATTCTTTCAGGAGGAAACCCCAGTTCCTCAAGGACCGGGATCGTAAACTTGATCATTATGGGCGGGCCGCAGACAATGACATATGCATCTTTTGAAGAAGGCGCGACCTGTTTTGTAATAGTGGGAACAAACCCCACATTTCCTTTCCACCCTTCATCTCCGGCGTCCACCGTAACGTGCAGGCCGAGCCCCGATTCCTTGTCCCATGCCGCGAGTTCATCTTTGTAAAGCAGCAGGCCGGGACTCCTTGCGCCGTATATGACCGTAATGTCATTGAACCTGGCCCTGTTGTCTTGATGTAACATATACTTGGTAAGAGACCTCAGGGTCGTAAAGGCGAATCCGCCGCTTACAATTACCAGGTTCTTGCCCTCAAGTTCCTCTATAGGGTAATAGTTGCCAAGGGGGCCCCTCAGCCCCACTATATCGCCTTCTTCCATATTATGGAGAGCGGTCGTGAGGCCCCCTGCCCTGTTTACGGTGAATTTCAGTGCCCCGGGCTCAGTAGGGGAAGAGGCGATCCCAAAAGGGGCTTCACCCTTGCCGGTAATCGATATCTCGGCGAACTGACCAGGCAGATAGCTGAAGGACTCTTTGGCTTCTTTGTCGAGGATTCCCAGATCAAAGGTCTTGATATTGTTGTCCTCTGTCTCTATGAGTACTTTTTCTATTCTTGCCGCTATCGGTATATATGGATTTTTCATATGAAACAAAGGTTGCTTACTGACCCTGGATCTCACCCAGTATCTCCCGGATATCCAGATTCACGGGGCAATACCTGATACACCTTCCGCAGCCGGAGCAGGCGATTTCACCATGATTGTCCACAAAATATTTGAACTTATGCATCACCCTCTGCCTTAATCTCTCTTTGCCCGTGGGACGCGGGTTGGCGCCGGATGCGTGCAACGTGAATTGGGGAAACATACAGGAATCCCAGATGCGGATCCTTTCCCCTTTAGGGCCCCCTGTCTCATCTAAGATGTCAAAACAATGGCAGGTAGGACACAGAAAGGTGCATATACCGCAGCCAAGACATTTTTCATGAAGCCTGTCCCAGATAGGATCATCAAAATTCTTGTCAAGCCTTTCTTTTGCCTTTTCAGGATTCACACTTGGTTTCAAGAAGGCCCGGGCCTTTTCAACTATTTCTTCTTTCAAGCGTACCTGGTTCTGGTCTGCCTTGCGAAACTTATCCTCGTTTTTGAGAAGTTCTTCTCCTTTTTCCGTAATCACTTGTACAGAATATGAATCGCCTAAATCAACCAGGAGCAGATCGGATCCATCAGTGGCAAAAGGCCCCCCCTTATTGTCGATGCAAAAGCATGTGCTTTCCGGTTGACTGCAACCAAGAGCAATCACAATGGTATTGGCCCTCTTGCTCAAATAATAGGGATCTTCGTAACCCTTGTCGCCAAAGACACGGTCAAACAGAAACAGGCCCTTTGCATCACAGGGCCTGACACCAAACATCACCCTCTTTGTGTCAGGAAAGGACGGCTCTGTTATATCTTCGTCTCCATTTCCAAGATTAAAGGAAAAGAGCTGCTCTCTCTGGGGAAAAAAGGCCTCTTTTACGCCCCTTTTCGTATTGTGATAATCAAGGCAGATTTCATCTTCGGGTTGTACCTGTGCAAAAACAAGACAATCATCCCTCTTGACAGGGGCAAAGACCTGGTAATCCTTGGTCAAGGCCGCCAAAAACTCAAAAAAATCTTCTTTGCTGACAGTCTTTTCTTCCATACCGCTTACCGAGTTATCATCAGAGATGGCCCTTTTTTCGCTGTCAGGATCAGGTCATTTGATAAACTCATCCTGATCATCCGGCCTGAAGGTTGAAAGCGGGGGAGGCTGGTCAATATCTACTCCTGCCTCAAATGAGTATAATTCCCTTACGTCTTTTTCGATCTTTTTATTGAGGAATCGCAGGTCTACATCCATGGGGCACGCCCTTACGCAGGCCCCACAGTCCACACAGCGACCCGTGGCGTGAAAGGCTCGCATAATATGGAAGACCTGGGTATCGGTAAGCTCAATAGATTTTCCAAACCACTGGGGCTGGGAATTGTCCACGCAGCATTCCTCGCAGTAACATAGAGGGCAGGCATTTCGGCAGGCATAGCATCTGATGCACTTATTCGCTTCCCGGGTGAAGTATTCCCATCTCTCGTCAGAAGACCGGGCCTCAAATTTATTTATGGCCTCAAATTCATCGGCTTCTTTGTTTTCGTCGAGGTTGTCGCCGATCATAAAGTCAAACAAGGTCGGGTTTCTGTGGGTGCAGGTCTTGCAGGAATCGGGAAGAAGATCGCCTTTCGGGACCACCTCCTCAAAATCATGTCCCTTAAGGATAAGCTCTTCTGACTTTTCTTCAATTTCAAGGGCCTCTCTTCCATCGAGCACCCTGTCAACTTTTTTCCGGTCGACCATACCCTTGCAGGGGACACCGATTATTACCAGTTTTTCCCTTTCAATCTGCTTTTCTTTTACGTGTCCCATCAGGGAGCGGCTATCACATCCCTTGGCAATAATGCCTATTCTTTCTTTCTTTTTAGGTATATAGACAGCCAGGTTGTTTTCACAGCCACTGTTCCATATGAGTCGTTCCACTTCCTTGGGGTCTCTGATGGAACACGGGGTCGCCCTGAAAGGCAGGCTCCCTTTTTCAAACCCGATAATCAGGTCAACCTTATCCTCTTCAAGCAACTTCCGGGCAACATCCCTGATTTCCGCTGACACCTTTTCCATCTATTCCACTTTCTTCTTGACCAGTCTTTTTGCAGGACCGAGTTTTCTTACCTCATCTGTCACCTCATTGATGACCTCGGCAAACCTGTTGGCCTCTGCAGCCGATACCCAGGAAAATTGTACGCGACCTTTTTCTATGCCGATGTACTCAAAGAGCCTGTCAAGAATGGCGAACTTTCTTCTTGCCGCATAATTACCGGAAAGATAATGACAATCCCCGGGGTGGCATCCCGAGACCAGGATCCCGTCCACGCCATCCTGTAATGCCCTTAAAATAAAAAGGGGGTTTACTCTTCCAGAACAGGGCACCCGGATGGTCCTGGTGTTCGGAGGATACTGAATCCTGCTTATTCCCGCCAAATCCGCCCCCGCATAGCTGCACCAGTTGCATAAAAAGGCTAGGATCTTCGGCTCCCAGGAGGCTTCATTCCTTTCTTCCACTTCTTCTCCTCAAAAAGAATCGATCATGGTCAGTATCTGACTATTGGTAAAGCCATACAAGTTTATGGCACCGGATTTACATGAGGCGGCACATGCGCCGCACCCTTTACACAGGGCATCATTAACTACGGCCTTGTTCTGTTCGGGGTCAACCTCTATCGCACCAAAGGGACAGATACTCGCACATTCTCCGCATCCCACACACTTGTTTTGATTGATAAATGAAATTGTCCCTGGAAGTTGCACAATCTCCCTGGACAACACGGCGCCTGCACGTGAGGCCGCGGCCTGGGCCTGGGCAATACACTCTTCGATAAACTTGGGGCCGTGAGCCAGACCACACATAAAGACCCCGTCCGTGGCGAATTCTACGGGCCTCAGCTTCATATGGGCTTCCAGAAAGAAGCCGTCCTCATTTAGCGGGACCTTGAAGAGCTGGGAAAGGTCTTTGTTGACTGAAGGGGGAGTGGTTGCTATTGCCAGGGCCAGGAGGTCGGCATCAATTGTGAGTTTTTCTCCTAAAAGGGGTTCGTCCACGCTGATTTTCAAGAAGTCTTTTCCCCCCTCTTTCACCGGTGTAACCTCGGGCTTGGCCTCTGGTTCATAGTGGATGAAAATTATCCCCTTTTCTCTTGCCTTTCTATAAAAATCCTCCTTAAAGCCGTATGTCCTGATGTCCCGATAAAGGACATAGATATTCATTTCAGGCTTCATGTCCTTTAGCATCAGGGCACACTTTATGGATTCACTGCAACACACCTTGCTGCAATAGGGGTTATCTTCATCGCGGGAACCCACACACTGGATCATTACCAGGTTCTCGCAATCCTTGATTCTCTTGGTCGGCTTGGCAACCTCCTTTTCGAGTTCAAGTAAAGACAGCACCCTTCGATTCTTTTTATAGAAATACTCAGCGGTCTTATGCTCCTCCCCTCCGGTGGCAATGACGGCCACTCCGTGGTTGATTTCCTTGATCTCCTTTTTGGTGCCCGCCTTTACAGTTGTTGTGAAGTTGCCTATGTAGCCGGAGGCATCAACAACAGCGGATCTCAGATACACCTGAATTAACGGGTGATTTGTGACCTTTTCGACCAGTTCCTTTATGTAGGCCTGGACATCCAACCCTTCCAGGGTGTAATGGATTTTCTTGGCCATACCCCCCAGGTTCATCGCCTTTTCCACAAGGTGGACTTCAAAACCCTGGTCTGCCAGGTTCAGGGCGCTCACCATCCCGGCAATCCCCCCGCCTATAACAAGGGCGGAAGGCGTGCTCTTGAGGGAAATCAGCCTCAATGGTTCTGAGAGTCTGGCCTTTGCCACGGCCATCCTCACCAGGTCCTTTGCCTTTTGGGTTGCCGGCTCGGGTTGATTCTGGTGGACCCAGCTACACTGGTCCCGAATGTTGGCCATCTCGAACAGGTATTTGTTCAGCCCCTGCTCCTGCAAGGTCTCCTGGAACAGTGGTTCATGGGTCCTGGGGGAACAAGAGGCAACAACCACTCGATTAAGGCGATACTCAGCTATCTTTTCCTTTATGTTCTCCTGGGTGTCTTGCGAGCAGGTGTAAAGGTTTTCATCCACGAAAACGACATTAGGAAGGGAGGCCGCATATTCTTTGACCTCCGGGACATTCACGATTCCCCCGATGTTGATTCCGCAGTGACAGACAAAGACCCCGATGCGGGGAGGTTCGCCAGTCACAACAGTCTCAGGAGGAAACTCTTTTCTGGCGACCAGCTCGCCGCGTGCCTCCGAAAGTAGTGCCGAAGACGCGGCTGCGGCACCACTTGCCTGCATCACTGTCTCGGGGATATCCTTGGGGCCTTGAAACGCTCCGCAGACGTACACTCCTTCTCTTGAGGTATTGACCGGTGCAAAACCGTGAGTCCTGCAAAAATCATATTCATTAAGTTCAACTCCCAGCCTGTTTGCCAATTCGACGGACCCAGGTCTGGGTTTAAGGCCCACGGAAAGGACCACCATATCAAAATCGTCTCTACAAAGCTCACCGTTTTCGGCGGAGTATCTCAATGACAGGTTTCCGGTTCCATCCACCTCCTCAACCCCGAAGACCTTGGACCTTACAAATTCTATTCCGTGTTCTTTTTTTGCACGTTCATAGTATTTGTCAAAATCCTTCCCATAGGTCCTCATGTCCATAAAAAAGATGCTGACATCCAGCGGGGTTGGACTGTGTTCCTTGGCTATAACGGCCTCCTTGATGGCGTACATGCAACAAACGGATGAACAATAGCCCCTGTCACAGCTTACATCCCTTGAACCCACACATTGAATCCAGGCAATATTCTTTGGCGGCCTTCTGTCTGACGGCCTCAACAGATGACCTTCGTACGGTCCCGAGGCAGATAATATCCTCTCAAATTCTATGCTCGTTACCACATTAGGATGTCTGCCGTAACCGTACTGGGAAATAAGGGTGGAATAGCCGTGCCGGGAATGATGGTCGTGATCCGGTTCAAATTCGTCGAATCCCGGACTCAAGATGACAGACCCCACCTTTATCTCCTCGATTTTTTCCGTCATCTGGTGATCCACTGCCTCGGCCTTGCAGACGGCCACGCATTGCATACATTCAGAGCATATACCGCAATTGAGGCAGCGGTCCGCCTCCTGCCTTGCCTCCTCTTCTGTAAAACCCGCTTCAACCTCTCTGAAATCCGTTTTTCTCATTTCAGGGGCAAGGGATGTCGTCTCAAGGCGAGGGGCCTTGGGCTTTTGCATGAATAAATCGTGGTCTGTATCGGTCGCAAGAAGATCTTCATCGCCCCTTCCGTCAGCCAGGTCTTCCTGACTCAGGAATCTTTCAATCGAGATAGCGGCCCTTTTCCCGGCGGCTATCGCTTCAATAGCGATCCAGGGGCCGGTCACACAATCCCCGCCAGCAAAGACCCCCTCCCGGTCGGTGGCAAAAGTCAACGGGTCAACGAGGACGGTCTCTTTTGGAGACTTCTTTAGCCCTTTAACCTCATCTAAAAATGAGAGGTCCGAGGCCTGTCCTATGGCGGGGATTACCATGTCAACATCAAGAAAGAACTCAGAGCCTTCTATCGGTACAGGTCTCCTCCTTCCGCTGCTGTCAGGGGCGCCCAGTTCCATCTTTACACAACCCAAAGACACCACCCTGCCGTCTTCTGCCCGAATCCCGACCGGAGCGGCCAGAAACTGGATATTGATACCTTCCTGCAGGGCGGCCTCAATCTCTTCATCACTGGCCGGCATTTCTTTTCTGGATCGACGGTAGACTATTGAAACCTCTTGGGCACCCATTCTCAATGCGGAACGGGCCGCGTCAATGGCAACATCGCCCCCTCCGATAATGGCCGCTCTCTTCCCGACCGTGACCTCTTGCCCCAGGTTGATCTTCCTTAACAGTTCTACTCCGGATACAACCCCCTCACAATCCTCTCCCGGGATACCCAGGGGTATGTTCATGTGGCTGCCGGCAGCGATAAAGACGGCCTTGTACCCTTCCTCTAAAAGGCCGTCAATGGTGCGATCGTCTCCTATGGGTGAGTTGGTCTTTATCTCCACACCTAATTCTTTGATGATATCTATCTCATTTTCCAGGATATCCGGGGGCAGGCGGTAGTCAGGAATCCCCACCCGCAACATCCCACCAACTACGGGCAGGGCCTCAAAAATGGTGACCCTATAGCCCCTTAAGGCAAGGAAATAGGCGCAGGAAAGGCCGCCAGGGCCTGAGCCTACGACTGCAACCTTTTCATCTTTTTTATCGACAATGGCAGGTGATTCGAATTCATCCCCCACCTTATCGGCCAAGAATCTCTTTAAATCGCAGATAGCGACGGCCTCATCCAATTTTGCGCGATTACACGCTGATTCACAGGGATGGGGGCATATCCTACCAATGACACCGGGAAGGGGGAGGTTTTCCCTGATCAAGGCCAGGGCCTCTTTGTATTTACCCTGGGAGAGCAGGGCCACATACCCCTGCACGTTTATTCCCGCCGGGCAGGCATCACGGCAAGGGGCCTTTGCGATTTTGTCGATGGCGAAAATGTTCGGAACCGCCTGGGGATAGGGACGGAAGATGGCCTTTCGGTTTACCATCTCTTCTTCGAATTCATTGGGAACAGTAACGGGGCATACCTCGGCACACTCACCACAGCCGGTACACCTGTCTGGATCGACAAACCTTGCCCGTCTCTTGATTCTTGCGGTAAAGTCCCCCGGGGACCCTTCCAAGTCCAAAAGCTCCGAATAGGATAATATCTCGATATTCAAGTGTCGTCCGCATTCCACAAGCTTGGGAGAAAGGATACACATAGAGCAGTCGTTTGTGGGAAATGTCTTATCCAGGCTGGCCATCACCCCGCCTATGGCAGGGGATTCCTCCACTAGATAGACATAATAGCCGGAGTCGGCCAGATCAAGGGCGGCCTGAATACCGCCTATGCCCCCGCCAACAACAAGTACCGCTCCCGTCTTTTTTGTGCTGGAGTTCTGTATTTCTGTATCCATGGATTTTCTCTTGATGTGAAGTGAGGACGTGGCAAGTTCTCCCGCAGACAACTGCCCTGAAATTCAAGTCAATTCAGATTCATAGCGGGGCTTCAGTAGTTCAAATACCAGTTTATTAGCCACCTTGCGCCAGGGGGTGCCTCCCACAGTCCCTGGCCGATAATCGAAAGGTGGTTGGCTTTTACTACATCCCATATATTTCTGTCAAGACCTGCTATAAGATTTTTCCGGACTTTTATGGCCATTTAGAGAATGACCGTTACTTGTGAGGCGTGGTCCTTTAGAAACCCATCGGCTCATTTGACGCGAGAGCCGAAGATCTTGACATTAAATCCCCGTGATGCTAAATAAGTTAGCTTAGGAGTAAAGTCCCCTTAACGTAACAAGAGGAGGAAAGGTATGAGGAAGGAGGTAACCACTATAGCCGCCGGGGGCATGGAAAGGGGGTTGGTGAATCTTGGATTTGAGATTCACCCGGGAAAGGACAAGAGGAGAGTTTAACTCTAGGAGGTGATGTTATGGATGCATGGGTAGGGAAGATTCTAAGAGTGGATCTGAGTTCTAGGGAGTATATGGTTGAGGATCTGGATCCTGATTTCGCCAGAGAATACATTGGGGGTCAGGGTACGGCCACACGGATTATTTATGACGAAATGGACCCTGAAGCGGACGCCCTCTCTCCTGAAAACATCTTGGTTTTCAGTACCGGCGTCATGGTTGGGACAGGAGCCGTTAGTGCAGCCAGGAGTGTATGGGCCGCCAAGTCACCGTTGACCGGGGCAATCGCCTTTTCTAATGCAGGTGGTTATTTCCCCGCCGAGGTGAAGTTTGCTGGCTACGATATGATCATATTCGAGGGCAAGGCGGATGAGCCGGTCTATCTCTGGATAGACGATGACGAAATAGAGATCCGGGATGCCATGGATCTGTGGGGTAAAGACGTTTACGAGACCGAAGACTTGATCAGGGCCGAGATTGAAGATCCCTGGGTCGCGAGGGATACTCGAATATCTTGCATAGGGCCAGCGGGAGAGAATCTGGTTAAGATATCATCCATTATGAATGACAAACACCGTGCAGCGGCCCGATGCGGTATTGGGGCCGTAATGGGCTCGAAGAATTTGAAGGCCGTGGTCGTTCACGGGACCAAAGGAGTTACCGTTGCCGAGCCTGAACGATTCAAGCAGGCGGTTGATGCCTCCCTTGAGGCCTTTCGCGCCAACGAGGTGGCATCCAAGTCCTTCCCCGCTTATGGTTCTCCAGGGCTATTGGATTTATATAATGAAATGGGACTTGTACCTCATAACAACTTTATGAAGATGGCCGTTCCGGAAGGACACGAGATCAGCGGGCCGGTCCTTTCCGAGAGGTACCTTATCAGAAATACGGGGTGCTTTGGCTGTCCACTCGCATGCGGTGGCCCAGCTGAGGTGGAAGACGGCCCCTTCCAGGGGATCGGTCATCGCCCGGAATACGAGACCCATGCCCTTCTAGCCGCTGCCTGCGGAGTCTATGATGCCGCCGCTCTAATAAAGGCCAATGATTGCTGCAACAAGTTCGGGATGGATACTATGGACATGGGTTGCGCTGTCGCCTGTGCCATGGAGCTTTATGAGAAAGGATTCTTGCCTGAGGAAGACGCGGGTGCGAAACTGAATTTCGGGAATGCCGAGGCAATGGTCAAGTTGATCGAACAGACCGCCCATCGTGAAGGCATAGGGGATCTTATAGCCGAAGGCGGTAGCGCCCTGGCAGAAAAATACGGCCAGCCCGATTACCGCATATTCTTATTTATATACACTGTAAGTTTCCCCAAACTAGTTACATAACTCCCAAATTCATTATCATACCACCCGAAAATCTTGGCATGTGTAACGGGCAACTGAATAT
>JAXHTA010000380.1:0-3993 GCA_034190285.1 Thermodesulfobacteriota bacterium
AAGGACTTGTTGATGTCACCCATCCGGGCCATCCCAAAGGCACTGAAGAGGGCCGGCTTGGGCATAGGCGACATAGACCTGTATGAGATCAACGAGGCATTTGCGGCTTCGACCGTGGGTGTTATCAAAGAACTTGAAATTGACCCCGCCAAGGTAAACGTCCGTGGCGGTGCGGTCGCCCTGGGCCATCCTATCGGAGCAAGCGGGGCCAGGGTGCTTACGACCCTGCTTTATGCCATGAAAGATAGAAATGCAAAAAGGGGGCTTGCCACACTCTGCCTTGGGGGTGGCGAGGCCGTAGCCCTTATCGTGGAAATGTAACAACTGCGCCGGGAGCAGGGCAGCATCTCAAAAGCCCGGGCAGACCCTATCACCCAAGGGCCATGTGGGTCGCTTTTGTTTTCACGGACTTTTGAAAACTCACTGAGGAGGCAGATATTATGGTCGGCATAACCTCATTTGGTGCGTACATTCCTTTTCTCAGAATGAATATGGGGTCAGTATTCAAGGGAGGGAAAGGAGAAAAGGCCCTAGCCAATTTTGATGAAGACAGCGTCACTATGGCAGTCGCTGCTGTTATGGATTGCCTCAGGGGGGGTGTACGGGATTCTGTAGACGGTCTTTTTTTTGGTTCCACCACCTTTCCCTACAGGGAAAAACAGGGGGCTACCACCATTGCCGTCGCAGCGGATCTTCGCGAGGATATTATAACTGCCGATTTTGCCAATTCAACTAAGGCCGGCACAAATGCCTTGAGATCGGCGGCGGACGCGGTTACCGCCGGGACTGCCCGTCAGGTGATGGTCACGGCGGCGGATATCCGGCTTGGGCCACCCGGGTCGGCCTCTGAACAGGTCTTTGGAGATGGTGCTGCTGCCCTCCTCATTGGCAAGGATAATGTCATCGCCAGTCTTGAAGGAAGCTATTCGGTATGCCTCGAAATCATGGATACTTGGCGTATAAAAGGGGCCCCTTTTGTGCGCTCGTGGGAGGCCCGGTTTGCCGGAGTTGAAGGTTATCAAAAGACCATGCAAAAGGCCGTATCAGGGGTCCTCAAGAAGACCGGCCTCCGGCCGGAAGACTTTGCCAGGGTCGTGTTCTATACTCCCAACGCGCGCAGTTCGGGGCAGCTTGCAGGCAGAATGGGTTTTGACCCGAAGTCCCAGCTACAGAATCCTCTGTTTGGGGTTCTGGGCAATACAGGGGCCCCATATTCGATGATGTTAATGGTGGCCGCCCTTGAGGAATCGCAACCCGGGGACAATATCCTCTTGGCGAATTATGGCAACGGGGCCGATGCCTTTGTATTCAATGTAACAGACAGGATAAAGGATATGGTCCCCTACAGGGGAATCAAGCACTATTTGTCCTCGAAACTGGCGGTCGAAGACTATAGAACCTATCTCCATAATAGGCGAATCCTTCCGGAGTTAGGCCCCAACTATCCGGTTCCCTTCGGGACTACTTCGGCCCCGGCATTATTCAGAGAGGTGGACAAGAATTTGCGATTTCATGCCGTTAAGTGCGACGGTTGCGGCACGGTCCAATATCCTCCGCAACGGGTCTGCGCCAAATGCCATTCAAAGGACAAATTTCGGCCGGTTCGGCTTTCTGATAAAAAGGGGAAGATCTTTACCTTCTCAATGGACGCTATTTCCAGTATGTTCGATTCTCCGGTAGTGGTGGCCGTTGTTGATTTTGACGGTGGCGGCCGCATGGAATGCACCTTAACGGATCGCGTGGCAGGGGATGTCAGGGTTGGAATGGAAGTGGAGATGACCTTCAGAAGACTGTTTGAACGAGAAGAGATCATCAACTACTTCTGGAAGGCAATGCCTGTTCGGTTCTAGTCAAGACGTAAGGAGCAATCATAATGGAGACCATTAAGGATAAAGTCGCTATTGTGGGTATGGGGTGTACAAAGTTTGGTGAGCTCTGGGACAAGGGCCCTGAAGACCTGATGGTCGACGCCTGTTATGAGGCCTTTGAGGATGCCGGCATGGATCCACAAGATATACAGGCGGCATGGTTTGCCAGCCTGGTTTCAGGCTGCACAGGCTCACGTCTGGCCAACGCCGTGAAGCTCGATCATATACCCATAAGCAGGGTGGAAAACTTCTGCTGCGGGGGGACAGACGCCCTGAGGAATGCCTGCTATGGTGTGGCATCCGGCGCTTACGACATTGTCCTTGCCGTGGGCGTTGAAAAGCTGAAAGATCATTACGGCGGCTTTGGACAGTTTATAACGTCTCCTTTTGACAGCAGTAAGGTAGAAGTCGACCTGTCTCCGGCCATTTTCTTTGCACAGTTCGCAACACGATATTTCCATCGATACGGAATCAGCATAGAGGAAGGCAAGCAGATCCTTGCCAAGATCTCCGTAAAGAATCATCGCAATGGCGCCATGAGCCCTAAGGCCCATCTCCAGAGAGAAATAACCGAGGAGCAGGCCCTGAAAGCCCCTATCATCGCCTGGCCTCTGAATCTGTTTGACTGCTGTGGCTTGAGTGATGGTGGGGCCGCGGCGATCCTGACGACCCCTGAAATCGCCGGGACACTGAAAAAGGATTTCGTACTGATTAAGGGGCTTGGCCTGGCAAACGGAAACGGCGGTGGCTTGCTCAGCGGCGACTATGAATTCACGACCATGCCGGAAAATGTCAAGTGCGCCGAGCAGGCCTATGAGCAGGCCGGGATAAAAGACCCCCGTAACGAGGTGGACATGGCCGTAGTCCATGACTGTTTTTCCATCCATGAACTGATCCTCTATGAAGATCTCGGGTTCAGTCCCCGGGGCAAGGCCAAGGACGATGTGGAGGCAGGTACATTCACCCTTGAAGGAGAACTTCCGGTCAACACGGACGGCGGGTTGAAATGTTTCGGTCACCCCCTTTCCGCCAGCGGTCTCAGGATGGTCTATGAGGTATATAAACAGCTGCAGGGCAAGGCCGGACCGCGTCAGGTCAAGGACGCAAAGATTGGGCTGACACACAATCTCGGGGGATTACCGGCCTACTTCAACTGCGCTGTGGCCATATTTGGAAGAGAGACCGGGTGAGGCCCGGTATCTGACACAGGAAACTATGCTTTGCGTTCGGGCTCAAAATTGGTATATGGATTCCTGTCAACATCTTAGCCCTTTGAAATAATGTCCGCGGATATGTAAAAGGCTTACGTCTGTTTCAAAGGAGTAACATATTACAATTTCACAAAAAAGGAGGCTTTATTATGAGACTAAAAGACAAGGTTGCAATTATTACAGGTGCGGGAAACGGCATGGGCCGTGCCGATGCCGTTCTGTTTGCCAAAGAAGGGGCCAAGGTGGTGGTCAATGATGTCAGAGACGACAATATGAATGCAGTCGTAGAGGAAATCAAGGCTGCAGGGGGAGAAGCCTTTGGTTATAAGGCCGACGTTTCGAACCTTGAGGAGGTAGAAGCGATGGTGGCCGAGGCGGTCAAGCATTACGGCAAGGTGGATATACTGGTTTCTAATGCCGGATGGGACCAGCTCAGACCATTTCTGCACACTGATCCCGCGTTCTGGGAAAAGATCTTTGCCCTCAACCTGACCGGCCATCTGAACTGTGTTAAGGCGGTCCTGCCGGTCATGGCCAAGAACAAGTACGGAAAGATCGTTACCATCGGATCTGATGCGGGTAGAATGGGTAATCCCATGGAGGCCCCCTATTCCGCTGCAAAGGGCGGGGTCATTGCCTTTACAAAGACCATTGCCAGGGAATTTGGACGATCCAACATTACTGCCAATTGCATATGTCCGGGCATCACCGAAGGCACTCGCCTCTCTGAAGAGATGATCGGGGCCATTCCGGAGAAGGAAAAGGCCGTAAAAATGATGGAGACCGTCAGGAGAATGACACCCATGGGAAGGCTGGCAACACCTGAGGACGTGGCTAAGGCCGTGCTGTTCTTTGCGTCCGATGACTCCTGTTTTGTCACTGGCCAGGTCCTCAGCACCAGCGGCGGGCTGGCC
>JAXHTA010000381.1:0-3979 GCA_034190285.1 Thermodesulfobacteriota bacterium
TTTAGAGACGGGGTAGATGTGGCCATCCGGGAGGGGGTCACGGCCATTGTACAGCCTGGCGGCTCCATGAGAGATTTTGAGGTTATTGAGGCCTGTAATCAGGCAGACCCTCAGGTGACAATGGTTTTCACTGGTCAGAGGGCATTCAAACACTAAAACATCTCCAGTTGTTTGTACGGTCTTTTTTGTGGTTTCCATCCCCGCCGCTCGATGGGGCCGCACAAGTCTTTAGGGATGTCATCTATGAACGGAGATTGCTTCATGTTAAGAGTACGGCCCTTGATTACCCGCCGGCTTGCATGAGATAAAATGAGCCGCGATCGGGCCCTGGTCATCCCCACATAGAGTAGTCTTCTCTCTTCTTCCTCGTCCCTTGGTCCGAACAAAGAATATGGCATCAGACGGTCCTCACACCCGATAACAAAAACCACGTCCCATTCCAGGCCTTTGGCTGCATGGAGTGACATCAAGGCAACACGATCACCAGCAAGGGCGCCATGATCGATCCCCCTTTCAAGGGAAAGGATATCCAGGAAGGACTTTATATTTCCTTCAAAACCCGCTGCCAGCCGCCTCAAATGACGCAAGACCTCCGATGAATCCTCGAAAGAAGTATCCAGTTCATGAAATGTTACGGCCTCATCGATAAGGTCCAGCAGGGGGCCGTCTGCCTTGAATGTAGCCATTTCTTCTCTTCTTCTTGTTTTATAATCACCCAAAAGGGCGTCATACACCTCTGAATAAAAGGTGTTGTCCGGGTATCTAAGACACTGGAAAAAGCGCCACAGGATATTGGCCGGGTACCGGCTGATCAAAGGGGCTTCCCCTGAACGCACAAAGGGTATCCCTGCCCTGTTAAGGGCCTTCTCTAATGCATCTCCCTGGGCATTGAGGCGGAAAAGGACGCAAATATCATCCATTCCCAAAGAGGTTTCTCCTTCATAGGAGGCCACCCGGCCGCTATCAAGGGAGTAATAGGATGTGCCTCCCATGAGTCTCTCGATCTGTTCCACGACCATCTCTGCCTCTTCTGATTCTGTGCTGCACGGGGCAAGGCAGATGACACCCCTTACGGGAGATACGCATTGCAGAGGCGCCGGCCTTCCCATTAGGGCGGCGGAGCATTCCAGTATGGACTTCGCGGAGCGGTAATTTTTGTTAAGCTCTATCTTTCTGGCACCAGGGAAATCCCTAACAAAACTATGAAAGTTCTTTACATCAGCCCCTCGGAATCCGTAGATGGCCTGGTCCGGATCTCCAATGGCACAAATCACGCCTGGGCCTTCCCGAATGAGCGTTTTTAAAAGTTCAACCTGAACGGGGTTTGTGTCCTGATATTCATCCACAAAGATCCATGGGAACTCCTCGGCGTAAGCACGGCAAACCTCGTGATGATCGCGAAGGAGCCTCAATGCCTCCACTTCAAGGTCGTCAAGGTCCGCCATGCCGAGTGCTCTTAACCAGTGACGATATTTCTCCAACATAAAGAATAACTCCTGGTCCGGCGGGTTCTGTCCCGTACCCAGGACAGATGCCTTCTTTATGTCATAAAAGCCCTTCAGGAATTTCCTGATCGATCGTTTGGGGACCCCGGCTTCGGAAAGGGCCTTCCTTGCCAGATTTTCTCCGTCCAATTCTGAGCAAAGGATGAAATCAGGGGGAAGGCCCGTCTTTTCCCCCTCCGACCTAAGAAGGTCCAGGCAGAAGCCATGAAAGGTGGCAACAGAGACCCCAAAGGACACCGAGGCATCCATTAGTCCGGAGATCCTTTGCTCCATTTCTCTCGCAGCCTTCCTGGTAAATGTAAGAACAATGACCTGATCCTGAGATGCGAGGCCTGAGCGTATCAGATAGGCAATCCTATGGGCCACGGTCATGGTTTTCCCTGTGCCGGGGCCTGCAACTATGAGCAGGTTACCTCCCTGATACGAGACGGCCTCCTTCTGTTCGAGGTTCAGGGGGTCAAGTATCGGATCGGCCGGTGAGACAGCCTTTTGATCCGTTGGCGGCGGCCCTTTTTTTGGGGCCTTCCATTGAAGGGAAATGTGATTGGAAGCATTAGAGGGCTTTTTGCCCGGTTTTCCAAACAGATTCATCTGTCCGACCACTGCAGGCCTTTCTGACTCGTGAAACAGCCGGATATTTCCGTATTCGCCGTCATACCCACCCTCGCGAATCACTTGATTCCGTCGCATTCTATCAACGGCCTTTGCGACAAGCGGACCTCCGGCGTCCTCAATATCCTTCAGGGGGACGTCAAGCAAAATCTGAAGTTCCGGCCCAAGCGCCAGGAGAAGGTCTTCGTATACTGATGTGGTTTTTTTTGTTGAAGCACCACAATTCAACAACTCTGAAAGGATCTCCTGTAAGGGGATGAGGCTGAAAAAATCCTTTGAAAGCATGGGTTTATCACGGTCAGACAGATCAAACACCCGGTGGAGCACTCCAACGGTCAGAGGTCGGCCGCATTGGGGACAGACCCCCTGATATTCCTTGGTCTGATCCGGCCGGAGCATGAGTCGACATTTGCGGTGACCGTCAAAATGGTATTTTCCCTCTTCAGGGTAGAATTCAACTGTTCCGATAAACCCCTTGCCCTCGGTCATGGCCTTGATCATGTGACCATAGTCAAGGACCGTATCAAAAACATTGGCCTCCCGACCCAACTTGCCGGGGGAGTGGGCATCCGAATTGGAAACCAATAAACAGCGATCCAGGGCGGATAGGCGACGATTCATGGGCGGGTCTGACGAAAGACCGGTCTCCAAGGCGTGAATATGACCAGTAAGATCTTCAAAACACTCTTCCAGCGAGTCAAACCCGGATTTGGACCCAAACACGGAAAACCAGGGGGTCCAAATATGGGCCGGGATAAAAAAGGCCCTGTCGCTTACCGCAAGGGTGAGTTCCAGCAGGTTCCTTGAGTCAAGGCCCAAAATGGGCCTGCCATCTGAAGAGATATTACCGATTCTGTCCAGTTGCCCATTGAGCTTTATTACAGACTCCATATCGGGCATGAGGATCAGGTGGTGGACCTTCCGGGTCTTTCCGTTTTTTTTGTATATACAGCTTATCTCGCCGGAGAGTAAAAACCTCGTGGGATTCAGGCAAGAGGATGGAACCGTCGAGTCCACGGCCTCTTGGAGGTCACTTTTCAGGCGGTAGAGCCCATCTTCTGCCTCCACTAGTTTGTCCTGAAGCTCCGAGACCCAACCCGGATGGGTGAAATCACCCGTGCCGATGACGTTGATCCCCTTTTTTTGTGCCCATAGTGAAAGATGCTCAGGATCCAGGGTCTTGGATGTGGCCCTCGAGAAGTGGGAGTGGATGTGAAGATCAGCAATGAATTTCATGCAACATAAGAAACTACATATGGAAGGCCATGTCAACCTCCGGGACACAGTATCCTAGTCACAAAAATGGGTTTATATCGACTTACCAGATACCTCCTCTAAATCCATCGGGCTTGCCTGCCACGGTGAATCCTTCTGTCTGCTGTGCATTCACAGAGGATTTCTCCATACATGCTATTGCGATAAGCAGTTATGCAGGTACACTGAGACGAAGACTCTTGATAAGGGGTTAATGTATATATCCTTCTAAGTATCCTCCCCGGGCCCTGCCGGGGTTACTCACATAGGTTTGACCGATATATAGCTCTGCCTATCCCGCCAATTTTGACCAAGAAAAGAAAAGGCCTGTGTCAGACTACAAGCGTCTGACCTACACAAAATCGGACTGCAAATATTATGTGGTTTTTATCCCTAAGAAGAGACTGAAGCTGGTGATGTGAGCGCCCTGGGCGCAAGATAAACCTACTTCCCTTTGTTTGTGGCCTCTAATTTGTGCCGGCCCGCACCTCCAGGTCCTCCCCCGCAATCGCTTCCCACCTATAGTAATGGAATGTCTTGTTATTGGACATTGCTACTACAAGCCCATTCGGGAATGTGGAATTGAATGAGACAGGGCTGGCTTCCAG
>JAXHTA010000382.1:0-3978 GCA_034190285.1 Thermodesulfobacteriota bacterium
GGCCTGATATCCGGTTCGCTGACTCCAAACTGATCAATCCTGTTTCTGATCGTCTCCAGAGCCTGGTCCGCTGCCATCTTCATGACGCGGGTCTTTGCCTTTGGTCTCAAAAGCAGATTGAACTCCGCGCGATCTTCCCCTGCCGATATTGGGTCCACCTCAAAATCAAGGTAATTTGAATTTGCCATGTCCTCGAAAGCGTCTTGGTCCTCCGATCTCATTAGCGCTACTGTAATACCTTTAGTTCCAAGGCGTTTCATGTCCTGGTATCTGATCTTCTTTTTTCGCAGATCCTGTTTGAGTTCCTCCACAACCCTTTCCAGATGGTTTTCCACGGCCTTAAGGGTCTCCACTTCCAGGACCAGATGCATCCCTCCCTGCAAGTCAAGTCCGAGACGGATCTTGTCACGTGGCAGGACATTGGACCACCACATGGGAAGGTCACTGGTGAGAGATGGCATGAGATATATCAATGCCGCCAAAACGAAAAACAGGACGATTAAGCCGCGCCAGGCTAGACTCTTGGACACTTGCCGCTCTCCTTAACCCTTACTTACCAATCCGGAGATGGAACTTCTTGAGACCTTGACCCTGACTTTGGGTGCTATTTCCATGGTCACCAAGTCATCTTTTAGACCGGTAATCTTCCCGTGAAGTCCACCCGA
Organism: Thermodesulfobacteriota bacterium; assembly: GCA_034190285.1. GTDB lineage: Bacteria > Desulfobacterota > DSM-4660 > Desulfatiglandales > Desulfatiglandaceae > JAXHTA01. The sequence continues at coordinate 666 of JAXHTA010000382.1, forward strand.
AGTGACCACTTTGTCCCCGATTTTTAAGGCCTCAAGTAACTCTCTGAGCTGTTTTGCCTTTTTTTGCTGGGGCCTTATGAGCAGAAAATAAAAGATGGCGAACATCAATATCAGAGGGACAAAGGCGCCGAAGCCGCCCCCCTGTCCGCTGGTAGTTCCCGTGCCTCCGCCTCCCATGGCATAAGCCAAAAAATCCATTATAAAACCTCCCCTCGTCTGATCAAATGGTTGAGTCGACCGCTTCCAAGCCTTGAAGTCTGTAAAAGTTCTCGCGGTAATTAAGTAAACTGCCTTCCAGAATGGCGTTTCTGATCTCTGCCATCAGGTGGGTATAATAGTAGAGATTATGAATCGTATTCAAGCGGTACGCCAGTATTTCTCTTGCCATAAACAGGTGCCTCAGATAGGCCCTGGAAAAATGGGTGCAGGTGTAACATTCGCAGTCCTGATCAACGGGTCTCTCATCATCCGCAAAACATGCGTTCTTTATGGTCATTCTGCCGGTGGTGGTGAAAAGTGTCCCGTTCCTGGCATTACGGGTGGGCATCACACAGTCAAACATATCCACACCGGACATGACGGCCTCCACCAGATCGGCCGGCGCTCCCACTCCCATCAGATAAACAGGTTTGTCTTCAGGGAGCAGATGCGCCGTCTTTCTGATAATCCGTATCCTGGTCTCCTTGTCCTCTCCAACCGAAAGCCCCCCCAGGGCATAGCCGTCAAAATCCATATCAACAAGTTCTCTTGCGCTCATCTCCCTCAGGTCACTGTATATGCCGCCTTGAACGATTCCAAAGAGGGCCTGCCTTGTGCTATCTCTGTGCTCAAGACACCTCCTGGCCCAGAGACCTGTCAACCTGACTGAATTGAAGACATAGTCGTAATCAGATGGATAGGGAGCGCATTCGTCAAACGCCATGATGATGTCCGCACCAAGGGCCTTTTGTATGTCCATGGACTCTTCAGGGCCGATAGAATGTCTTGATCCGTCTAAGTGAGACTGGAACGTTACCCCCCTGTTTGATATTGTCCTCAGACTAGATAGACTGTAAACCTGGAACCCGCCGCTGTCCGTGAGGATCGGCCCGGACCAATTCATGAATCCGTGCAGGCCCCCCAGTTGCTCAATGATCTTGTGACCGGGTCGAAGGTATAGGTGGTAGGTGTTGGCCAGTATAACCCTTACCCCTATGTCCTCCAAGTCATCGGGCGAGACGGCCTTCACCGAGCCCTGGGTCCCAACCGGCATAAAAATCGGCGTTTCAAAACTTCCGTGGGCGCTTTTGATCTCTCCCACTCTGGCCCTGCATTCCAGGGAGTTATGAATGACCCTGAATTCAAAACTCATTAATTCCAAATGCCATAACGCTTTAGCCCTTTGAGGCAAATATAAGCTGATCAAAGCGCATCATTTTCAAAAGGCTAAATCCTCACCAAATGCCAAGTGAATTATCAATATCAGGCCTCAGATGATCAGCATGGCATCTCCGTAACTGTAAAACCTGTATCCTTTCTCAATTGCACGGCCGTAGGCCCTCTTTACCAGTGCCAGACCCGCAAACGCAGACACCAAGAAAAGCAGGGAGCTTTTTGGCAGATGGAAATTGGTTACAAGGGCATCGACCACATTAAAAGAATGTCCGGGAGTAACAAGAAGATCAGTCTTTCCTTGCCCCTCCACGACAAAGCCGTCAGGGCCTGCGGCGGTTTCCAGTGCCCTTACCACGGTGGTCCCTACAGCGATTGTCCTGCCGCCTTTCTGCCTGGTCTGTCTTATGGCCTCCGCTGTCTCCGGCCCGATGCGATAGAACTCTTCACCCAGGTTATGCTTTCTGACATCTTCTGTCCGAACCGGGCGAAAGGTCCCATATCCTACGTGAAGAGTCAGAGAGACAATGTAAATCTCCGCCTGCCTTAGTTTCTCGATCAGATCTCCAGTAAAGTGGAGCCCTGCGGTGGGCGCTGCCACGGCACCCCTGTTCTTAGAGAAAACCGTTTGATATCGATCCCTGTCAATTGGAGAGGATTTGCCTTTCTTTGGTCGCTTAATATAGGGTGGCAAAGGCATGTACCCTTTTTCTTCGAGCAAGGCATCAATAGATTGAGCCCCTGAGAACGAGATCTTGACAAGGCCATGGTCCAGCACATCCTCAATCCGTCCGGACACGCCAGATTCAAACAACAGCCGACTCCCTCTCCTGGCCGGCCTGGAGGATCTAAACATGCAGGAGCGAGTTGTTCCGGCTTCTCTGGTCGGACCCGGATGTTCCAGTACCAGTATCTCACACAGTCCCCCCGTTTCTTTCCTGCCGAAGAGTCTTGCGGGAACGACCTTGGTGTCATTCACAACCAGAAGATCGCCGGGCCGAAGCAATACGGGGAGGTCGAAGAAGTTGCGGTCCGAAAAGGATTTGCCTGATCGATCAACCACCAGCAAACGGGAATGATCCCTTCTTGAAGCGGGGGCCTGAGCGATCAACGCAGGGGGTAAATCATAATTATAATCCTCTATATCGAACATCCGGCATGGATTCTCTGCCCTGAATCGTGTCCAATCAGGCGACCCCCACCGCCGGCCCTTCAGGGGGAAGAGCATAGTGGGTGAGAGGTGAATCAGGGCATATTGAGTGAAGTACGTTAGACAAGATTAAATTCAAAGTCAAACGATTTCATTATCTGAAGATATAAACCACTAAAAGACCCAAACCCATAGCAATAAACCCAATGGTCCTGAGATATGAATCCGGGACCTCCTGGACCGTCAACATAAATCTCTTCATCTTTCCGGGAAAGGCGAAATAGGGAAGTCCTTCCACTATGAGTACGAGTCCCAACAGGCAAAACAGTAGTTTCATGTTTCAGACGTCCTCATAAAAATGTATGACTGCAAAGCCACTCTGATGCGACTGTTCAAAGGGATGATCGAATCTATCTTAATGTCAAGGGAGTGCCGGTGTCAATATGGAGTCTCTTGACCGGGATATAGTGCTTGATCTATGAAAAAAGATCGGTTAGTTTTTGTGGTGACCTCTCCGTGCCGCGGTCTGCAATTCATGGTATTTCTGAAGACTGTGCAATGACCGCATTGTCTCGATAAGAGTGGAACATGATATTTGATCGGGCCTAGCCCCTGAATGAAGATCGGTGGCTTTTATTCGACCATGAACCGACAACTGTAAACCCTAACGTTGCATAAAATTTGATTTCAAAGCTAGGGCAAAGAGTGAACTCTTTATTCTATATGAGGAATGCTGGTCCTCCGGGCCATGGTCCTTTACTCTTTTGGCTTCCGAGGGCATGTCATTTAGTG
>JAXHTA010000383.1:0-3975 GCA_034190285.1 Thermodesulfobacteriota bacterium
GGGAAATGTCCCGGTTTGCCTGGGGTGGACCTGATTTTCACCAAAATCCGGAAACCCATCTGTCCCGATCATGGTCAGTGGGCTCTTCAGAATTCTTTGCACATCCCCCTCATCCATATATTGCAGAATGACACCAACGCCCTCTCCCTCTTCAACCAATAGGTCAAAAAAGACATCATAAGGATCTTTCTTTTCATTGTTGGCTATTTGAGATATAGATCTGCCGACGTATTCCTGATTTTTTTGAGTAATACTTATAACAACCCCCTCAAAGCCGGCAGCCTTGATCATATTTTCCCATTGGCAGCCGCCTTTATTTTCGATTTCCTCAACCACGGCTCTCCTGAGATTTGGGTCTTTTAGTTTCTCTGAGTATGCATGACTTCCACCGGCTTGGACAGAGGGTGGCAGCAAGGCTGCCAAGAATGTGCTGCCCGCCCTATAGGGGTACTGATCACAAACGACCTCCTGCCCTTCTGCCCTGGCCTTGTCAATCTTCTGCAATGTTTCGACACTCCGGGTCCAGTTGTCGCGACCAATGACCTTATGATGGGAGATAACCACAGGAACGTCGCCGGCTTTTCCGATCCTGAGGGCCTCGTCGATCGCAGCCATCACGCCGTCACCTTCGCTCCTGAGGTGAGTCGCATATAACCCATGGTATGGACCCACGACTCTGATCAATTCGATAATCTCTTCGGTCTTGGCGTAATTGGCCGGGACATAAATGAGACCTGTTGACAAACCAAAAGCACCATCCTCCATGGCCCTGCCAGCCAGACGCTTCATCTCTCCCAGCTCATCTTCTGTTGGATCTCGCTCTTCCACCCCCATGACCGCAATCCTGATGGAAGCATGACCCACCAGAGGCACCACGTTGACACTCGGCTTGGCTGCTTCCAGTTCGGCTAAAGAGTCGGCAAAAGAACGTATCCGCCAGGCGTTGTCCGGCAGATGGTCTCCACCTAGGAGTCTAAAGATATTTTTTATTTCCATGTAGTGTGCGTCTGACAAAGGGGCCAGGCTTACACCGCAATTACCAATGACTTCCGTTGTCACGCCTTGAAGTATTTTATCGCTACAACCGGGATTTGCGATGAGATAAGCATCATCATGACTATGGCTATCAAAAAAACCAGGACAGGCTATCATACCCTCCACATCAATGACTCTCTTGGCCCCACAAGGGTCTACACAACGGTCAATTTTCTCTATACGTCCCTGGCTGAGGCCGACATGAGCTAGAAAATAGGGGTTTCCCGAGCCATCTACGATTCGCGCGTTTTGAATTACAAGATCAAACGATTCAGCCATTATGTCTCTTTCCCTTAAAGGGCATGATCAGCAGCAAAGGGCCCTCCTATTGAGGCAGGCTCCCATTCATCTTCAAGCAGATCACCCGCCAGAACCTTTCAGGCCTGTCCACAGGAGACGAACTTGATGTGAATAAGCCGCTGCCAGGTTTTTTGGGACGATGTCAGCGAGCATCAGTGGCACACCGTAAAAAATACAGGCCAATGACAAAACAGCCTGGTCAATATCAATGTTGTCTGGCAATTGGGAGTTCGCCACGGCACCGATGAGGTTATCGCGGAAGATGTTATGGAAAGTCCCCTCTGGAATCGATTCTATGCCATCCAAGTCCGGAAAACGCAGAAGACGCTCAGATTGAGTGACCATAATCTTCTCGTTCTTGACAAGTTTCTCCAACTCTTGGGGTTCAAAGGCCCTAAAAGCCACAAGCTCCGCAAAAAGGCGTGGGTGGTCCTCGAAAATAACCGCAGTCCATTCAAAGAGCGCTTCGATCGCAGCCAGGCCAGGAGAACTACCGGCGATCCGTTGTGCATGCCACGAGGACTCGATACTCCAGAGGCGAATGTAGTAAAGGATGAGATCTGTCTTGCGTGGAAAATGGCGAAAAAACGTCCCCTTGGAGACTTCGACCTCCTCACAGAGTTCCTCGACCGTGATATCGGCCAAAGCCTTTTCACGCATCCGTTCGATGGCGGCATCCAGTAGTGCAAGGCGGACACGGGCACGTTTTCTCTCCCGAAGTGGTATGTCTTTAATAATATTCACAAAACCTCCATGCTTAATATTCTGGTCTTTTTTGATACCCTACTTCTATTTTATTGTCAAGTATCAAATAAATGTCGACTTTATTTTTTCGAGCCATTTTACCGGTCTGGTTCTGAAACATTGGAGAAGAGGTTTAGAGCAGGACGATCTTTTAACAGGAAGGGATATGTTATGATCTACTGAGAACTCCAGGATGGTCAATCTCACGAAAATAGGGAAGCCGAGTATCTCAGCTATAGGGGCATATTCAATGTTTTCAGTGTTACGTTTCAGATGAAGAGGGATTGTTTGCAGAAATCTCGTTAAAAACTTAGTTACATTCAGAGAGCATCATAAACCGTGTCAAAAGTCTCCCATCCGCCTAGGTACGACTCGATATCCCCCTTTATGCCTTAAATATCAGCTTTGTACCGGACATGTTCAGGAGAAATTTATCAGGCATCTCTCTTTCAATTCTCAGCACAGCGTCTCGCCCAGTGCAATGTGTGGGAATGATATAGGTCGGGTTTATCTCCTTGAGGCGCTGGACCGTTGGATCGATAGCAGACACCATTTCTGGACCGGTTAGATGAAACCCCCCCATAACGGCGAAGACCCTGTCAACACCTGAGATTTCCTTGGAATATAGTATCGTATTGATTATACCGGAATGACCGCATCCCGACAGTACGACAAGCCCTTTCCCTCGCACATTGGCAAGGATGGCGCTGTCGTCCGCAATGTCATCCCATCTCTCCTCACCTCTCTTCTGATAGTAGGCTATAGACAGCCCTTTCTCAAAATCAGTGACCCTTGGAATTTCTCCTAAGAACAACAGGTTTCCATCGATCAGCCGTTTAGGTCTTTTTGTTTCAATCAGTGTCAGCCCGATGTCTAGGACCTTTTCTCGGGTAAAGGGAGGGATGTCAATTGTAACATCATCAGCAATCTTCAAGTACCGGGGACTTCTGAAGGCTGCAGGGTGGAGCACAAGCTCTATCCCTTCCATGCCCATCTTCCGTATGAGTTCCGCCAATCCTCCCACGTGGTCCATATGGCCGTGGGAAAGGACCACTGCCTCGATAATGCTCAAATCCACACCCAATGCCTCGGCATTAATGGCCGCCCCATGGGGAGAGAATCCAAAATCAAAGAGGACGCTTCGGATACTATTGCCTTTTGTTACCGTTACTATTGTAGAAAAGCCATGTTCAGCCAAAATGGAACTTGGCACTCCCATATCTTCCTTTGGCATGGCTCGTTGAACAACATCACTATTATCCCGAGAGATCAGGTCAACATAGTTGTCCTGGAGCGTCAGGATTTCAACTCTGTCTACTTCGCTGATTTCAATTGTCATAATCGATCCTTCACTGAGTTTTCTTTAAACATCAATGAACCTTTTGAATTATCTTATGAACAGTAGAAGAAAGATCATCCTGAAATAAAGTGTCTCAAGGCAACATGACTGCTCAACGATTTGTATTGAATAATGAACTTTTGTGAGGAGAAAGCTCCATGAAAGAATATTACAGATCTGCTTCAATACCCAAGAGCATCTAGAGCCATTGAAATAAGAAGGAGATTGAAGCTTCTGTTTCTAAATACTCTGCTATCCATAGATTTTCCGCAATTTCAGGCTGTAATTGGGAATAGCTTTTTTTGTTGGACAAGGAATAAGCGCAAGAGCTTCGCAGAAGTTGACTATAAGAATGATCACTGTTGTGGGATGATGCATGAGGAAGTCAAGACAAGCGCCTCCGGAAAACGTATAAGCATGCATCCAAACGAGACAGTAATCCCGGCATATCCTAAGAAATCGAGGTCTCACTCGATAATTTCAAAAGGCCAGACAATCCTCAAGTTCCCCCATTTTTTAAGCCTTTGGAAGCTGTCTGGAAAGAAGCTTAGTAACTG
>JAXHTA010000384.1:0-3973 GCA_034190285.1 Thermodesulfobacteriota bacterium
GAGATCCGTATCTGTTTGAAGAAGCTTTTTGAGAATTTCTACCAGCTCTTCCTTGGTCATGGCTGTGAACCTATTGACATATTATTTGATTCCCATATAATGTGCCTGCCCGTGAGGAAGCATGCGAAACATCTATGAGGGCTAACGAAGAACTCAAATTTGCCGCTTTATTATCCTGGACAAGGCCGGAGTAGAATATGGTGCCGAAGGCGAGACTCGAACTCGCACGGGCATAAGCCCACTAGACCCTGAACCTAGCGCGTCTACCACTTCCGCCACTTCGGCCTGGAAATGAAATTGATATATTTGCTGGTCGACACTATATTATGTGCCGTCCATTGTCAATACATATGTACGTCCTGCAACCGGGTTGATCAGTCAAGCGAGCCGCTCTGTTTTGGCCTTGGCATCCAAAGAATTCCGGGAGCATTTGTTCACCGATGACCGTAATTTCAGATTTAGAACAACTGGAAAACCCGTTAAGAAATCCCGCGTTGACTATCGGCAACTTCGATGGCGTCCACAAAGGCCATCTGGTGCTTTTCAATAAAGTCAAGGAAAAGGCCGTGTCTATTGGTGGGCAATCGGCTGTAATGACCTTTGAGCCCCATCCGATAAAGATCGTGAAACCGGGGAACGGACCTCCCTTGATTACCCCCACGGAACAAAAGCTGAGGCTGATAGGAAAAGCGGGCATTGAGATCATTTTTTGCCTTCCCTTCACAAGACACTTCGCCTCCATATCTGCCGGGGATTTTGTTAGGGATATTTTGGTGCACAAGATCGGTGTCAAAGAGATAGTTGTTGGCTACGATTATACCTTTGGGTGTGGACGCGAAGGAAACATCGATTTCCTTAGGGAGATGGGTAGTAAACTAGGTTTTATGGTACACGTGGTTGAACCTGTTTTCGTTGACGGTTCCCTGGTCTCCAGCACCTCCATCCGAAAACTGGTCCAGGATGGGGACCTGCCCGAGGCGAAAAAGTTATTGGGCAGGGATTATCAGATTTGCGGGACCGTTGTTAAGGGCAAAGACAGGGGCGGCAGACTGCTCGGTTTTTTCACGGCAAACCTAGTACTATTTGACGAGTTGACACCCAAGCCCGGGGTCTATGCGGTGAGGGTGCTTATTGATGATCAGGCCTATAACGGATTGACCAACATGGGATACAATCCCACCTTTGGGGATAATCCTTTTTCGGTTGAAACCCATATTCTAGATTTCTCGGGTGACCTTCTGGGCAAGACCATCAAGGTTGATTTCATTAAACGGCTGAGGGATGAAAAGGCCTTTAAGACGGCAAAGGATTTGGCCGACCAGATCGGCAAAGACGTCTCTCAGGCGCGAGAAATATTTAGGAATTTGTGATGCGGCATTGCCAAAAGAGACCCCAACGGGTCCGTAACCAGCCTACATAGTGTCTGAACGCAAACTAGGGTTTTTCGTTCGGGCAGCTAGATAATATTTTAATGGGCTGAAGTTTCTCAAGAGTTTGGATTACACAGGGTGATTTGGTTGGGGGAGCTAACTCATGTTTTATGACATAGCACTCTATGTCTCTCTCACGATTTTCGGACTGGGTATGATCTATAAGATTTCAACCTGGTTCTGGAGGAGTGGTGGTATTAACATCGGGGATGTAAGCGTATCAACAAGGATTTCTGCGGCCTCTAAAGGCCTCCTGAAAACCCTGTTCAGCGGAAAGGCATTTGTCCTTGTCAGGGTCTTTGTTGTTGATGTTGTTCTTCAGATGAGGATTTTGAAGGAAGATTTTCTTCGCTGGTTGATGCACATGTTGATCTATGCCGGCTTTATGCTCCTTCTCCTCATGCACGCCATGGACAGCATCATAACCGAACCCCTTTTCTACGAATACTATTCCACACTCAATCCCTTCATGTTCTTGAGGGATCTGTTCGGGTTCATGGTAATCATGGGTGTGGGCATTGCCATTTATCGACGTTTATTTTTAAAGTCGCCCCATTTTAAGACGAATGCCATGGATCTTTATGCAATAATAATCCTGGCCGTCATAATGCTTTCCGGTGTTTTGCTGGAAGGGACAAAGATAACTTCATACTCCAAATACCAGGAGATGGTTGAAGACTATGCCGGCATGGATGATGAAGATGAGCTTCGGGCCCTGGAATCCTTCTGGGTTGCCGGGTTTGACGTGGTTTCCCCCAACTCGGCAGGGCCGTTTGATGAAGAATTACTGGAACAGGGCAGAGATCTTCATGATATGAATTGTGCCGCATGCCATTCCAGCCCCGGATGGGCCTTTACCGGTTATGGTGTGGCGAAGATAATCAAACCGTTCGCCCTGGCATTGGACCGGGTGGGAGCGCAGACCTTTCTATGGTATATCCATTTCTTGGCATGTTTTTTCGGTCTGGCCTACCTTCCCTTCAGCAAGATGTTTCATGTCTTTGCAAGCCCGGTAAGCCTTCTTGCCAATTCCGTGATGGACAGGAGAAAATCCGATCCGGCCAATGTCGCCACTGTACAGGCGATAGAACTTGATGCCTGTACCCATTGCGGAACTTGCAGCCTTCGATGCTCCGTGGGAGTTAGCTTCGATAGAATTGGCAACATAAATATCCTCCCTTCAGAAAGGATGGTGTTCTTGAAGGCCGGCATCTCTAAAAAGGATCTTGATAAAGAGGCACTCAGGGCAATTCAGGAAGGGATTTATCTGTGCACCAATTGCGACCGATGTACTGTGGTCTGCCCGGTGGGGATAAATCTGAGGGAGTTGTGGTTTAGCGTGAGAGAATACTTTGTTCAGAAAGGGCCGGTGCCCTCAGTCCTTTCTCCTTTTTCATTCTACAGGGGCTTGCGCCAGAAGGAACTGGATACTGAAAAATATCAGAGACCCATCGACGAGGCTCAAGAGGCCATTGCAGCAAAGTGCGAGTTAATGGACAAGCAAGACAAAGCCATCCCCCTGATACCTGTAGACAAGTCATTTAAAGATAAGGCGGATCGTTCTTCCCAGGCCAATACCTATGCCAATTGCTTTGCCTGTGAAAATTGTACTACGGTGTGCCCTGTGGTACAAAACTATGAAGACCCTGAAGAAATCCTTGGTTTGTTGCCCCATCAGATCATGCGTTCAGTTGGCCTGGGTATTAAGGATCTGGCCATTGGATCAAAGATGTTGTGGAACTGCCTAACCTGTTATCAATGCCAGGAACATTGTCCACAGGGTGTCAAGGTGACTGATGTGTTATATAAACTGAAAAACCTGGCAGCGGAAGAGGTCAATGCGCTTTATGATGTCGGATGAGATGAAGTTTACATTATTTCTTGGATGCAATATTCCGGCCCGGGTCGAGCAATATGAAACTTCGGCAAGGGCGGTTTTAGGTAGACTTGGTATTGAAGTTGTTGATATTCGTGAGTTTAATTGCTGTGGGTATCCCTTCAGGAACATGGACTTTGAGGCATTCGTCCTTTCTTCGGCCAGAAACCTGGCCTTATCGGAAGGACGCGGTCGGAATATGATGACTCTCTGCAAGTGCTGTTATGGAAGCCTCAAGAAGGCGGATCGCCTCTTGAAAGAAAACCTCTTTCTGCGTAGTAAGATCAATGGCATTCTGGGGAAGGAAGGCCTGGAGTACAATGGTGGTGTTGAGGTAAAACACTTTCTATCAGTACTTCATAAAGGGATAGGGATCGATGGACTTACGGCAAAAATGACGGGGTCGTTTGAGAATCTCAAGATCGCCACCCATTATGGATGCCACGCATTGCGTCCCAGTGACATTACCGCCTTTGACAATCCCGTGGCCCCTGTCCTGTTCGATCAGTTGGTAGAATCCACCGGCGCGAGGAGCATTGACTGGCAGTCTAAGCTTGAATGTTGTGGGGCGCCTTTGTTTGGAGTTAATGATGACCTTTCCTTGGACCTGACACGACGAAAGCTTTCGAGCGGAAAAGAATCTGGCGCCGACTATATTTGTACGGCC